>REBX01000075.1 GCA_007692505.1 Gemmatimonadales bacterium
AGACCTCGAATAGGTGAAGAGCCGTCGGAACATCGGCGGAGGATGATCGACGCGGACGTCGGAGAAGTCGAAATGAGCCGGCAAGCGCCTGCACCCCCGGCCCTCCGTCCGCAGGGCCCATCGCCGCCAACGAGCACCTTTCCGGTGCCGGCCCAAGGGAGCTATGTGCCTGCGAGCCAACTTTCCGACCGCAACGTCTCGTACCGAGCACGAGCCGCGCCGCTTCGGCAAGTTCGGATAGGCTGGAACGTTGGCGCCATCGATCTTCCAGCGCTCCTGGTGTCCCGGTGGAGACCACGGGAACTCTCACAGGAGGAGCTGCAGCGCGGAGGCTTTTCGCAGACAATCGCTCGTCCTATTCTTGTGCGTCGCAGGTTGATGTGGGGTTAGGTATTTCCACCAGGCTCCCAGGAGGACACCAGCGTGGCAGACAACGTCGGTCGCGAGGAACTCATGCTGGCGCTGAAACTGGCTACGTCAGTTGAGCGGGCCGATCTATCGTCCGAAGTCTTGTCGAGCCAGGAGGCCGAGCAGATCGCCCTCGAGATAGGAATCCCACTGGATGAGTTCCGGGGTGCTCTCGCTTCGGCTCGGTCCTCTCGCCTCGGGCGTGGACAGTGGCTCGGACCGTCTCCGCTTCTCAGTGCTGAGGCATCCGTATCTCTACCGGCCACTCCGAGGGACGCGGCCCGAGCAATTGCCGAGGGTCAGGCGGGACTCCCCCAGATCGCTCAAGGGGCTGAGGAGGTTGCACCGGGCATCTGGCGGTCCTCCTCTCGCAGTTCGCTCCTGCAGGTCGCATCGGATCCACTGCGTACTCGGGTGTCCGCTGCGGCGAACCGAGGCGTCTTCAAGGCGGCGACGATTCTCGGTTCGACGGGAGCGGGCGGGTTCATCGGTTCGCAGATCGGCGGTCTGCTTGGCGTGATGAGTGCGGTGGGCTCTCCATCTACGATTACGGCGGGCATCGCGTTGGGCGCTGTCGGTGGGTTGGCCTCCGGGTTTGTCGCTGGCGTGTCGTTGTGGAAGGCTTCAGCCCGCTCGTCTCAGGCCCGCCTCTACCAGGCGGTCGACCGGATGCGGGATGCCCTGCTCCCCGGAACAGAGAAGGAGTCCGGCGACTCTTCCGAAGCGGGAGCGCCCAGGATTGGCGATATCTAGAGACGGTCTGCTCGTGGATGACCGCCTCCCTCATGTTCAGTACAAGAAGCCCAGTGACGAGTGGTTCGTCACTCGAATGCGGCTGCATGCTGCCGCGGAGGTATACCTGGCCAGCTACTCGGTCCCCACCAGACCGGGGCCGTCCGGCCACCCCGAGATTCTCCAGGTCTCCGCCGCTGCAATCCAGGATGCCCACGCGACGCTTTCGGAAATGCTCGGAGACCACCGTCCACATTGCCAGTGGTTCAATACGGGGGCGAAGGGGGGACTCTGAGTTGCCAGCCTGTCCGCTGCCGGCGGGGTCATCGCCCACTGTGCTGGAAACACCGGTCCCATCCCATGGCAGGTGACCATCCAAATCCGAGCCCGGACAGGAGCCAGGGCGTGAATCGAGTTCTCTGTGCCCTTCTGGTGATGGCTGCAGTGGGCTGCGTGGCGGACGAACTCGAGGGGACAGAGCCCTATCTCCTGGGGAGCCGGCAGGCGCCCTCAGGCTCGACGACGGTCGGGTTGTCGTTGCAGATGGGCAGTCCGGGGACATCCGGTTCTTCGACCGGGATGGGGACTTCCTCCATCACGCCGGCCGGTGGGGCCAGGGCCCCGGTGAGTTCACAAGCTTCGCGTGGCTTGCGCGCTGTGGGGATGGGCTACCGGAGGGGGAGGAGTACCTGTTCTACAGCCAGACCGGGGAGTTGTGGCGGATGTTTCCACCGGGGGACTCGGCCCTCACGATCTGGACCTACATCTCCTCGGAGCGTCTGAGGCATCCTCGGGAAGTGAGCCACACCCCTTCGGTCGATCGGTCGTCTTCGCCGGACGGGGCGATCAGCTACTCGTCGGCGGCGCAGAACGGCTCCAGATCGAAGTGCGCTCCCTCGATGGCGAGTTGCTGGAGATCCACCGGGGCCCCGATGCCGAACTCGTGATCGACGAGACGTTCCTGTCCTCCTATCGACAGGCCCGGATCTCGCCATCACCGATGTGACGGAAAACCACATCGTGGGTGTGGCCCACGACGACCTGGCGGTCCCCCGGGTCCGGGTGTACCGCCTGGACCGATCGGATGCGGAAGTGGCAGCTTCACGCCGAGAGTGAGGAGCGGGATCATGGGCATGTCCAACTATCGCCGCTGTGCTCGGGGTGCGATGTTCGCGCTTTTCCTCCTCCCTGCAGCCGGGTCGCCTGGTCGTTTCGCTGCGGTTTTGAAAACAAGGAGGGGTTCAGTTTCCATGGCGCTTCGGCGTGCGAGGAACGGAGGCGCTCCTGACCGTGGGTCGGCTTCGGTCGCCATGATGGGTTGCGTCACAGATTGCCCCCGTGAATCGTTTTCCGGGGGGAGGTCTTCGCAGCCCGAACCCGGGAGGGTTGGAAATGCCCAATCGCACCAGCAGGCGGAATTCCAGGATGTCACGCTTCGCCTCGTGGGCCGTTGGCGCCTGCTTGTTCTGGCTGTTTCTGGCTGTCCCCACCGGGGTCGATGGGCAGTCGATCCAGCTGGGAATAACCGGGGGATGGGCCAGCACGAGCCAGGTGTCGGACGGGGGAAAGCGCGGTCGAGAAGGATACATGGCCGGTCTGGTTTCCCGGCTCACCATCTCCGATCTCCTCGCACTTCAGGTCGAGGCCCAGAGAGTAGAGCGGGGATTCGGGCATCGGGGCAGTCCGGGTCCGGGTGGGCTCCACCAGACATACATCGAAGTGCCGGTCCTCCTCGTTGCCTCCCTGCCGTCGAAGTGGGAAAGGACGAGCCCCGAGCTTCAGGTCGGGGTGTCAGCAAGCCAGGAGCGATCGTGCGAGGCCTGGATCCCGGGACTCCGGAATCATGGAAGCTCGCAGGCAGTCCCCACGCCTTCGGGGTCGCATCCCGACTTGTGCCCTTATTACCGGAATCGCAGGGGCGACATTGGAGTCGTGTTGGGGGGCGGGGTGTCCATCGATGTGGGCCGGTCACTCGTGAACGTCTCGCTTCGCTACAACCGAGGGACCAAGGCGGTCCGGGAAAGCGACCTGTTCCCCGACATGTACAACCGAGCGGTCGTCCTGGGAGTCAGTGGGCTGCTTCCCCTATGGTCTCGCGGCGGATAGGGCGACATGGAATTTCAGTCAGGAGAACCCATGGAGGCACCGTCGGTGGGAGTCCGGATCCTGGCAGTCCTGTTGGTGGGGTCAATGGTGGGCCTCTTGTGGGGCTCGATCCAGGCAACCCCCATGGACGGACAAGCCCTTCTGCGGGGTGGATTTGCAGTGGCCGGGATCGTTGCCGGCGTGGGGCTGTGGATGCAGAGACGCTGGGGGGCCGTGCTCTTCGCAGCGTACTCCATCGGTGCGTTCACCATGTGGACCTCCTCGCTGGGGGTCAGGGACATGGTCGACGTGCTGTTCGTGCTCTCCATGGCGATCATCTACGCTGCAGTGATCTGGGTCGCATGGAACGGAACGTACAGTCGAAGAGAGCTCGCTCTGGAGGAGTAGGCAGCAATGCCCACTCGCACCGAGAGTGCGGCATGGCGCCTCCCGGCACGACTTCCGGATGACGTACGAGGGTCACCATGAACAGACGAAGGCTTGCCGCCGCCGCTGCACTCATCGCACTGGCTAGTGGCTGCGAGCCCGCCCCCCCGGAAACGGGCGAGGGCTTCGTGGTGTCCGACAGCGCCGGGGTCGCCATTGCCGAGAACGCCTGGAGTGAGGAGAGCCTCCTGGACTGGGAGCCGGTGGAGCCGCCGATCCTGAGGCTGGGATCGGAGCGTGCCGATGCGCCGGATCTCTTCGGCAGGATCGGGCAGGGATACCTGGACCCCCGGGGACATCTCTGGATCACCGATACCATGAGTGCCGAGGCGAGGGTCTTCGAGATCCCGTCCGGCGAGCACCTCTTCACCGTGGGAGGGCGGGGCGAGGGGCCGGGGGAGTTCGGCGCCGTTCACCTCCTCGGCTTCGATGACACACGTGCCTGGATCTGGGACCAGACCCTCGGCAGACTGACTGCCTTCACCCTCGACGGGGAGTTCATCGAGATGCGAGCCCCCGGCAGGGAGCGGGAGATCACCCCTCGGCTTGTCTCGCGCACGGCCCACGGAACGTTCATCGCCAGCCTCCCCCAGTCCATGGCGAGAGACGTGACCTCCGGGACGAACGTCCGGGACACC
Organism: Gemmatimonadales bacterium; assembly: GCA_007692505.1. Lineage (GTDB taxonomy): Bacteria > Gemmatimonadota > Gemmatimonadetes > Longimicrobiales > Gaopeijiaceae > REBX01. Next base: position 4,311 of record REBX01000075.1, read on the forward strand.
ATGCGGATGTGGGAGTTCGAGGAGGATGTCGCCGAGGCCGCCCTCGTGGCTGAACGGGCAGGCCAGGTCTGGCACTTCAGGGACGAAGGACCGACCCCGGTGCCGTTTACGGACGGAGGTCGTTTCGCTGCCCGCGACCGGTGGGTGGTCCTCACGGACCCCGATGGATCCCCGGAGCTGGACATCCTGGAGGAAGGGCGCGTCGTGAGACGGGTTCGGCTGGAGAGAGAACAGACGCCGGTTACATCAGAGGCAATCGACGCCAATCTCGAGGCCATGGGGGCCAGCCCGGCAGGGGGGGCAGCGAACCAGCTTCCCATACCCCGGCTCGCTCCGGCCTGGGGCTGGGTCCAGATCGGCGGGGATGGGAGCATCCTTGCCCTCCACCACTGGGGGCTCGATGTCGGGAACCCCGAAGCGCGGGCGATATGGGATGTCTTCGACCCCGAGGGCCGCTTCAGGGCGTCGCTTCGACTTCCACAGGGCACCAGCCTGCTGGAGTTCGGAGACGAGTACCTCATCCTGCAGGAGACCCCCGAAGGGGAGGGCCCGAGGGTGGTCGTCCATGCGGTGCCCAAATGGTGAGTATCATTTCCGTGCCCCGGCGGCTTTCCCTGGCCCTTCTGGCGGGCGTTCTGGGCCTCGGTGCCTGGGGCTGTGGTGAGGTCGATGCCTCGGCAGAGGAGCTGCTCGCGTCGCTTCCGACGTGGCACCTGGAGGAAGACCTCAGAATCGGCCGTGAGGACCATCCCGACTACGCCCTCGGCACGGTGGGGGGCCTGGCCGTCGCCGACGATGGCCGAATCCTGGTGTCGCAGCCCCAGGAGCGAGCCATCCGGGTGTTCGATGGGGACGGACGGTTCCTGCATCGCGTCGGGCGGGCCGGCGAAGGCCCCGGGGAGTTCACACGGCTGGGCATGATCGGTGTCCTGGACGACGCCACATGGGCGGTGGACTGCGGAGGCGGGTGCTTCGTGCACTTCTTCGATGAGGGCGGGAGCTCGCTCGACCGAGTCCAGACCCCGCCCCTGGAGCACCCATTCATCGGCGGAGGGAGCTACTACCCCCTTCCAGATGGGGGCATGCTGGTTCCTTCAGCGAGCGTGGGCGACATCATCGAGACGGCCCATGAGATGCCCTGGCTGCGATCCGATTCTGATGGCAGCGTGGTGGACACCCTCCCCGGGATCCGAAGCCCGGGGCTCGTGATGATCCAGAACCAGGTCACACTCCCGGACGGTCGCACGGCGGATTCACCCGTCCTGGTGATGCCCCCCTTCCCCGCCTGTTCATGGGTGGGCATCGCTCCCGATCCGACGTTCCTGGTCCAGGCGAAGGCGGCCCCCGGTGGGGACGAGGGATCAACCGTCGTGCAACTGACCAGGTTCACCCCCGACGGAGATACGGTGGCCATGGGTGAGCTCTCCCTGCCCCGACGCCCCATCCCGCCAGCGGTGGCGGACAGCGCAATGGACTCACAGGTGACCTGCCTTTCCGGTCCGCTGGGCGGCGAGGAGCGCGCACGTCGGGAGCTGGCGGGGAGTGTGGGCGTGCCGGACCACTATCCTCCGCTTCGAACCCTCGTGGTTACCAGGGAGGGGGCGAGCTGGCTTGCCCTCGAGGGCCAGGGGGAAACCCGCTGGCTCATCCTGGACCCGTCCCTCGCTCCTTTGGCCCTGGTCGACCTTCCGCCGCGGCTCGAACCCTTGGTGATCGAACAGGACCTGCTGTGGGGGATCGAGCTCGACGAGTTCGATGTGCCCCAGGTCGTGAAGTACCGGGTGGGGCGATGAGGACGGGGCGGGGCCGGACCTGGGGCCGCAGGGCCGCTTCGGTCGCCGTGCTTGCATGCCTCCTGGCCATGGCCAGCGGGTGCGGAGCCGGGGCGGACGAGCCGGGCCCCTCCGGAGCACTTTTCCCCGAGGGGGTGCCGGTTCGGGCTGCCACCGTGGTCCTGGAGGTCGGCGAGGATGAGGGGCTCCTCCTCTCGTCTGTCGGGGGGCTCCTCCGAACGGAGGCCGGCGAGCTGCTGGCGCCTGATCTGCAACAGGGTCTCATCCATGTGATCCATGGTGAGTCGGGCGAGCTCCTGGGCCACTTCGGGCAGCGAGCGGAGGGCCCCGGTCAGGTCGTCAGCCCTCGGGCGTTGGGCGAGGACGCCCAGGGGAGGGTCTGGGTACGCCACCAGCTGGGTGCCACCGTCTTCGAGCGGGACGGAGCCCGGGGCGACTACCGCCCTGCAGGGCGGGCTACCAGCACCTTCCAGTCGCCGAATCGGGTGGTCCGCCACCTGTCGCCCCTCGTGAGCGAAGGGGATGGCGTCCTGGCTCCCATCATCATGTACGAGACCCGTGGCCCGGAGGGCAGGGACTCGTTCACTGCGTTCGGGATGGTGCGACTCGCGCTTTTGGAGGGGGACCCGGACGGGTCTGCCACCCTGGCCTGGGAACTCGCACCCGTCCCCGACAGCGTCGTACCCGGGGTCGACGTCATCCAGACCGACACCCGGCGTCGGCTGACTCGAGCTCCCGCCATTGGCTCGGAGCAGGTCATGAGGGCAGTCGCCTCAGATGGGCGGGTCGCCGAGTCCACGGGGCAGAGCTACAAGGTGCAGTTCTACTCGCGAACCGGAGGGTTTGTCGAGTCGCTCGAAGCCCCCGATCCGCCCGTCGTCCCCCTGAGTGAGGCCGAGCAGGAGAGTCACAGGGAATTGTTCCCCTTCAGGGACGACCCGGCTGCCCCGGTGACCGCCGTCAACTACTTCATGCCCGATGCCAAGCAGCCCCTCCAGCAGCTCGCCTTCGACCGCCTGAACCGGCTCTGGGTGCGCCTGGCCGTCCCCGACGGGAGCTCGGTGAAGGTTGCTCATGTCTTCAACCAGGCGGGGGAACTGGAGGAGGTCGTCGTCTGGCCCAGCGAGGTCTCCCTCTTCGGCCGGCCGTTGCTCCCGCATCACTCCGTCGATCAGGACATGGGCTGGGGAGTGTCCCACGACGAATTCCAGGTGCCCACCCTCGTGAAGGTGGAGTTCAACCCGATCTCGGCGGAGGAGCGTGCTCGCCTTGATGACGGTCTCTCCATTCCGAAGTAGTGAGACCTCAAATGCGCCTGCTCGTCACTGTATTTGCTGTGCTGACCGTGTTCGGCGCCCCGGCGCCGGTCGAGCCGCTCTCCAGCTGCGAGTGCGCCACCGACCTGGTGTGGCACGCGGAGGAGGGGCGCCCGGTTTTCGTCGGGATCGTGACCCGCGTGGAGTTCCTCGACGAGTTGGAAGACGGCGGACCCGAGCCACGCATCATTGTGGACATCGACGTAATCCGATCCTGGGGCGAGGAGATTCCTTCCCGGATCACCCTCCACACGTTCTACAACCAGTGGGAGTGCGAGGGCTACCAGTTCGAGGAGGGCAAGGCGTATTTGCTCTTCGCCTACGTGAACCCGGCCCCTCACCAGCGGCGGGCCCACCCGGAGTGGCCTCCGGCAGCCACCTTCGGGACGAGGTACTGCGGCGTGCACCCCCTGGAGGGCGCCGGGCCCGAAATCGAGCGATTGAACCGGGCCTTTCCAGGGCAGTCGTGAAGGACACGCGGCCGCAGCAGGCCAAGGGATGACCTGCCAGCCGTGTGGGAGGGCTCCGGTAGCTTTTCATGGCAGGAAGGCACGTACTCGTTCTTCTGGAGGAAGTGATGCCGGACCATACGGAGGACCCGATGCTCAAGGAGAGGTTTGATCAAGCCCTTGCCGAAGTGGCAAAGCTGCACCGCCACCACCTGAGGAAGGGGACCCTGGTTCCCTACCTGAGCCACCTCCTGGGCGTCACGGCCCTCGTCCTCGAGGATGGAGGTGATGAGGACGAGGCCATTGCCGCCCTCCTCCACGATGCCCTGGAGGATTGCCCGGACAAGATCAGCGCAGAGGAGATCGAAGAGAAGTTCGGTCCCAGGGTCCGTGAGCTCGTGGAGGCCTGCACGGACACCCCGCCCGACCACACCGGGGGGCCCAAGCCCGGCTGGAAGGTTCGCAAGGAGCGCTACCTCGAGCAGGTGGCAGGCGGACACGGCAATCGCATCTCCCTGGCAGACAAGCTCCACAATGCCCGGTGCATCCTTCGAGACCGGATACCTGCTCGAGGAGCTGGACCGGGTGGTCCGAAAGCTCGAGGCCCGGGACCAGAGCCATGCCGCCCCCCCGCATTCGCACCGCCCCGACAACTCTCGTAGCTTTGGTGGAGTTCGTCCTCGCGCGGGTGGGCCGGATGGTCCGTCGCCTAGCAGGAAATCCTGGAAGGCTGGTGCAGGGATGCGTTCGTCGAGTGCCGGTGGGGAGCGTGGCAGCGGTCTGTGGTCCGCCCTGCTCCTTGCGATGGGGCTGTCCCTGGCTGCACCCGCCCTGGCCATGGCCCAGGATCGGGACCGCCCCGCGGGGGATGTGAAGGTCCGCGTGGAGTCCGCACCCTTCCAGGGGGAGGCCCGGCTCCTGGATTGGACGGCCGACAGCCTCCATCTCATGCAGGAGGGCGCGGGGCAACCCATCACCATCCCCCGCCACACCGTGACCTCTCTCGAGGCCGGCTTTCCTCGCACGCCGGTCCAGGGATTCTTCCGCCGTGCCAGTCAGGGGTTCCTGGTCGGGGCATTCGTCGGAGGGGGCACCCAGTATCTCTATTGCAGGAGCAGCGGCACCGCAGGCGACAGCTGGCTCAACCCCTCGGGCTGTGCCGTCCTCGGAGGCATCATCTTCGGGATCCTCGGGATGGGGATCGGAGGCATTGTCGGCGCGATCCACCCCGGCACCCGATGGGACTCCATGGAGCTTTCGAGGGCGGACGTGTACCTTGGTGAGGGCGAGGCGGTCCTGTCCGTTCGGTTCTGAGCATCCGCCCGGAGCCATGTCCAACAACGCCGGGAGGTACCGATGGATCTCGGACTGAAGGGTCGCAGGTGTGTCGTCCTCGGAGGGAGCCGCGGGATCGGCCGCTCCATTGCGCTGGGCCTTGCAGCGGAGGGCGCCGACGTGGCCATCTGCGCCCGGAAGGAAGGGCCTCTTCGCGCTGCCGAGGCGGAGATCTCGGGGGCCGGCGTGCGGGCCTTTGCCCAGTCGTGCGACGTGGGCGACTTCGATGCCCTGGCCGCGTTCCTCGACGCAGCTCGAGGGGCCCTGGGCGGAGTGGACGTCCTGGTGCACAATGCCTCCGCCCTGGCCCTCGGTCCCAGCCTCGACGACTGGACCGCCAGCCTGCAGGTGGACCTCATGGCCGGGGTGCGCGCCGCAGAGCAGGTCATGCCCTGGATGGAGGAGGCCGGCGGGGGTGCCATCCTCTACGTGTCCTCCGCCTCGGGGCTCGAGGCCGGCCCGGCGCCGGACTTCGGCTACACTGCGGCCAAGGCGGCCCTCATTGCCCACGCCAAGAAGCTGGCCGTGATTCACGCCCCGCGGGGGATCCGGGTGAATGCCATCGCGCCAGGCTCCGTCGAATTCCCCGGAGGGCTCTGGGCCTCCGTGAAGGAAGCGCAGCCCGAGTTCTACGAGATGGTCCGCTCCTCCATCCCCTGGGGTCGCCTGGGCACCCCGGAGGAAGTGGCCGACGCAGCGGTCTTCCTCGTGTCGCCCCGGGCCCGTTGGATCGCCGGCGAGTGCCTGAGCGTCGATGGCGCCCAGCACCGAGGAATGCGTTGAAGACCTCCCGGTTCAGGTTTTGGAGGTCGTGGAGTAGGCACAGGAACAGGCAATGAAGACCAACCCCCAGTGCATCGAGGTCAGAAATCCCATGCTCAGGACTGTACTGCCGGTCATGGCTGCACTCATCCTGCTTCCCACGTCTGCATGGGCCCAGGCCCATGGTGACCATGGTGCCCACTCCCAGCACGCCGCTGCCATGGATCGGGCGATCAAGGCACTTTCCAGTGACGAAGTCGAAGGGCTCCTCGAGGGCGAGGGGATGGGATATGCCCTGGCCGCCGAGCTGAACTCCTACCCGGGTCCCGGCCATGTCCTGGAGCTGGAGGAAGAGCTTTCCCTCACGGAGGACCAGCTGGCCGAGGTCAACCGGATCTTCCAGGACATGAACGAGCGTGCCCGGGAGGTCGGAGCCCGCCTCGTCGAGGCCGAACGGGAGCTGGACGAGCTCTTCCGTTCTCGCTCGGCAACGTCGGACGGGGTGAGGGAGCTCGTCATGCGGATCGGTGCACTCGAGGGCGAGGTTCGGTTCGCTCACCTGGAGGCCCACCTCCTCACCACGGCCCTCCTCACGGAGGAACAGATCCATCGGTACGATGTCGTACGGGGCTATGGACACGACCACGGATCCCACGGCCCGGGCTGATCAGCCCCCTTCGCCCGAGCTACCGCCTGCTTTCTCTGCCGGCAGCGTCTCCGGCATCCGCACCCAGACGAGCAGGCTCGAGACGAGGGCCAGCACGCCCCCGGCCACGATGGCCGGCCCGATCCCCAGGCGATCCGCCATGAGGCCGGCGACGATGGCGCCGAAGGCGTAGCCCGAGTCCCGCCAGAGCCGGTAGACGCCCACCGCCGACCCCCGCCACGCCGGGTGGGCCACGTCGGCCACGGCAGCCAGCAGGGTGGGGTAGACCAGGGCGGTCCCGGCCCCCCGGAGCGCGCGCCCCCCCAACCCCACCCACAACCCC
>REBX01000239.1 GCA_007692505.1 Gemmatimonadales bacterium
CGACGGCCCGTCGCAGCCCCTTCCCCCCACGCTCCGTCCATGACCCACGACCCATCCAATTCTGCCGGAAAGGCCGACCCCTCCTTTCAGAACGACGAGCTGGTGGCCCGGCTCCAGGTCCACCAGGTGGAGCTCGAGCAGCAGAACGAGGAACTCCGGAGGGCCCACGCCGAGCTCGAGGCCGCGCGGGCGCACTACGTCCAGCTCTTCCAGGGCTCGCCGGCCGGCTACGTCCTGGTGGACCGGCACGACTCCGTGGTCCAGGTCAACGAACGGGCGGCCCGGCTCCTCCAGGCGACCGAGAACCAGCTCAAGGGCGACTTTTTTCGTCGCCACGTGCCTGCGGCGACTGGCGAAGAGCTGGCGCTCCTCGTGGGGAGGGTCTTCCGGGAAGGTGAAAGGGGAGAGTGCGAGGGCCGACTCCTGACCCGGAAGGGCGACAGCCTGTGGGTGCGCCTGGAAGGGGTCCCGGTGGACCTGGGCCGGGGCGAGCCCCTCTGCCTCCTGGGCTTCTTCGACATCACGGAGCAGCGCCGGGCCAATCGGCGCCTGGAGCAGTTCTTCGAGCTGGCTCCCGACCCGGTCTGCATTTCCGACCGGGAGGGTCGCATCCTCCGGGCCAGCCCGTCCATGCTATGGCTCCTGGGCTACGGTGCCGAGGACCTGGCCCGGCAGCCCTTCCACAGCTTCATCCACCCCGACGATCAGGAGCTGGCCAGGGCCGAGCTCGACCTGCTGGCCCGGGGACTGCCCACGGACCGCTTCCAGGTGCGGGTCCGAACGGCCACCGGCGAATACCGGAACATCGTGTGGTCGTGCAAGCCTCATCCGGATGAGGGCATCATCTTCGCCATGGGCCACGACACCACCGAGTGGGAGGCGGCCCAGTCCCGCCTCCGACGGAGCCAGGCCCTCCTCTCCAGCGCCCAGCGCATTGCCCGCATGGGGAGCTGGGAGTTCGACGTCCAGAACGACCACCTCCACTGGTCCGACGAAACGTACCGAATCTTCGGGCTCTCCACCGGTGTGCCCCTGCCGGGGCGGGACGGCTTCCTGGACTTCGTGCATCCCGACGATCGGGGCCGGGTAGCCGGGGTGAGGGTGAAGGCCAACGCCGGCGAGTCCAGCATCGACATGGAATACCGCATTGTCCGCCCCGACGGCGAGGTCCGCCACGTCTACGAGCGAGGCGAGCTCACCCGGTCGGAGGATGGCAAGCCCCTCCGCTGGCTGGGCATGGTCATGGACGTGACGGAGCGAAGCCAGCTCGAGGAGCAGCTCCTCCAGAGCCAGAAGCTGGAGAGCGTGGGCCGGCTGGCCGGCGGGGTGGCCCACGACTTCAACAACATCCTCACGGTCATCCTGGGCGCACTGGACCTCCGCCTCATGGACATGCCGGACGAGGACCCGGAGCGCGAAGACCTGGACGAGATGCGGGACGCGGCCGAGAGAGCTGCCCGCCTCACCCAGCAGCTCCTGGCCTTCAGCCGCCAGCAGGTCACGCAGCTCGAGCTCCTGGAGCTGAACGAGGTCGTGGAAGACCTCCTGGGCATGCTTCGCCGCCTTACCGACGACCGCATCGAGCTCGTGTTCCGGCCCACCAAGGGGCCCCTGCATGTGAAGGCGGACCGGACCCAGGTGGAGCAGGTCCTGGTGAACCTGGTGGTGAACGCCTCCGACGCCATGCCCCACGGGGGCACCATCACCATTGCCCTGGACCGCTTCGAGGGGCGGGAAGGCCCCTGCGTCCGCCTCGACGTGACCGACACCGGGGTGGGCATGGACGAGGCCACCCGGAACCGCGTCTTCGAGCCCTTCTTCACCACGAAGCCCCTGGGCGAGGGCACGGGACTGGGCCTCGCCACCGTGTACGGGATCACCGAACAGGCCGGGGGCCACGTGAAGGTGGAGAGCACCCCGGACGAAGGAAGCACCTTCACCATCCTCCTCCCCCTGGTGGAGGAGACGGAAGAGCAGGATAGGGTGGAGGCCCCCTCCACCGCTCCCGCCCCCGACTCCCAGCCGTCCTCCAGGGCGCCCCTCCCCGTCATCCTGGTGGTGGAGGACGAGGCCGCCCTCCTCCGGGTGGCCCGAAAGGTCCTGGAGCGCGACGGGTGGGAGGTGGTGGGTGCAGGCTCCGTGGAGGAGGCCCTGGCTGCCCTGCACGAGGAGGGGGTCCGACCCCAGCTCGTCCTCTCGGATGTCCGCCTCCCCGGACGTTCGGGGGTGGAGCTGGTGGAGGAAGTCCGCGAACTGGACCCGGGCATCGGCGTCATCCTCACCTCCGGATTCAGCCAGGAAGTCCTGCCCGGTCCCCTCCAGTCCGACCCCCGGATCCTCTTCCTGCCCAAGCCCTACACGGTGAAGGGGCTCCGGGAGGCGGTGCAGGCGCTGGCCGGGCCGGGCTGAGGGCCGACCCGACCCCCTGTGCACCCCCGCTCCCCGGGAAGAGACCCGCCATGATCAACGAGCACATCCGCTTCGAAGGCGCCCACGGCGACACCCTGAGCGCCCGCGTCTCCCGCCCTCCCGGTGCTGCGGCCGGGGGCACGGTCCGCGCGTGGGCCCTCTTCGCCCACTGCTTCACGTGCTCCAAGGACCTGAAGGCCGCCGTGAACATCAGCCGGGCGCTGGTGGGGCAGGGCTTCGGGGTGCTCCGCTTCGACTTCACCGGGCTGGGCGAGAGCGAGGGCGACTTTGCCGACACCACCTTCTCGTCCAACATCGACGACCTCCTGGTGGCCGGCCGCCACATGGCCGATGCCCCGGAGCTGGGTGCCCCCGCCATCCTGGTGGGCCACTCGCTGGGGGGCGCCGCCGTCCTCAAGGCCGCTGGAGAGATGCCCTCCGTGAAGGCCGTGGCCACCATTGGCGCGCCCTTCGACCCCGAGCACGTGAAGCACCTCTTCGACGACGCGAAGGACGAGATCATGGAGGAGGGGCTCGCCCGGGTGCGCATCGGGGGCCGACCCTTCACCGTGCGCCGCGAGTTCATCGAGGACCTGGCGACCCACGAGGTGGAGCGGGCCATTGGCGAGCTGGGCCGACCCCTCATGGTCTTCCACTCGCCCATCGACAACACGGTGGGGGTGGAAAACGCCGCCCTCATCTTCCAGGCGGCCCGTCATCCCCGGAGCTACGTGTCGCTGGACACGGCCGACCACCTCCTCACCGACCCGGCCGATTCCTGGTACGTGGGCAGCGTGCTGGGGGCCTGGGCCCGGCGGTACATGGAGGAGGGCGAGGAGGCTGGAGCCAGTGAGGGTGAGGTGGGAGAGGGCGCCGCGGGCGCCGAGGGTTCGGGGGCAGACGACCACCTGCCAGCCGCCCGGTCGGACCGGGGTGGGGTGGTGGCCCGAACGGGGGCGGAGGGCTATCGGACGGAGGTGCGGGCACGGCAGCACGCCCTGGTGGCCGACGAGCCCGAATCGGTGGGCGGCGAGGACCTGGGGCCCACCCCCTACGAGCTCCTCTCCGCCGCGCTGGCCGTCTGCTCCACCATGACGCTTCGCATGTACGCGGACCGGAAGGGCTGGCCCCTGGAGGAGGCGGAGTTCACGGTGGAGCACTCGAAGATGACCCCGAAGGAGGCCGAGGCGGCCGGCGAGGTGGGCGGGGCCGGCGGGGTGCCGCGGCTCGACCTCTTTCGCCGGGAGCTGGTGGTGCGGGGCGAGCTGGACCAGGCGCAGAGGGAGCGCCTCCTGGAGATCGCCGACCGCTGCCCCGTGCACCGGAGCCTGAGCGCCGGGGTGCGCATCGAGAGCGCGTTGGGGGAGGGCTGAGGCGGGGACCTCAGGAGATGATTCCGGACACGTATTCGGACGAGACCACGGATGGGGAATGCCCTTCTCCCTCCCAGTGGAGCTCCACGCGCACGAGCCGCGTCCCCTGCCTGGCCATCCGGAGGTGGGGTCATGGCCCACGCGAGGGTGAGGCATGCATGCTGGACCTCGAAGTTTGCCACTTCCCAGTCGGTGGCCTCGAGGGCCTTTTTACGGTGCAGCATGACCGAAGGAATGGTCTCGAACTCCAGGAGTCCGAAGTCGGTCAGGACCCGGGAGCAGGCAGGGCGCAACATCATGGAGGTGCGCTCCGGCGCGCGTATGTGCCTGAAGACCTCCTCCGCCTCGTCCAGCACCATGAGGAACGCCGCCTCGTCCAGCGCTTGCGCCGGATGCCCGAATTCGGCTCCCGCACACCCCGACTCCTGCGCGACGAGGGGGCCTGCGCCGAGGACCCAGAGTGCGAGAAGGATGAAGCGGTGCAACACAGGCAGGGACCACTCAGGTGAAGGGCGGGTCATGAGGGCATCGGCGGAAGCCCTCCGATCCTGAGCTCGCTCAGGAGGATAATACCAGTCCGACCATAATTGTTCGGTGTCTGGAGAATCGCAAATTCGCCAGGGACTCGAGTTCTTGGATCGACACGGGGGAAGGGGCTCTGTCCTCCGATACTGCGAAAGGGTCCTTGCGGACCCCGGCCCTGCGGCGACTTGTGCTCCAACGGTCGGGGCCGTAGGCTGGTGAATGACGTAGCCTTACAGGAAAAACGTGACACAACTCCCACCGAGGTGGTTCGTCGTATCGGTGGGAACCGCACCGAGCAATTCGGAAGATCGGAATTACCTGAACCGACGCGGTGGCAACTGCAATGACGGATCCGGACACTTCCCCGAGTGGGGAGCTCGAGCGATCGTCCTCCCGGAAGCCGGAAGCCGGAAGCCGGCGATCCATCCTTTCTCGATGCCGAGCGGACCAGAGAAGAGATCCTGAACAAGGTGCTGGAACTGGGTCCGACGCAGGTTACCCATCTTCAGGGCGAGTTCCCGGCGCTTGAGCGCATACAGGTCGAAGCGGCCTGGTTGGAAGTCGCCACGGACTGGTTCGAGGATCCATCCGCAACGCAGACCGAGAAGGATGGTGGCTACTTCTATACCGCGGCCCGGCGGCGCCTCATGGATCTGGTTGCGACCGAAGCGGCTCGCCGAGCTCGCGAGAAGCGCTGGTCACAGGAGCAGTCGACCCATCAGCCCGGACCACGCATCCCGCCGGAGGAGGCCATCCGAGCCGCCGAAGCCGTCGTGCGACTGGGCGAGGAGCTCGCGGAGCAGGTCCCCACGTTCCTGAAGCCGGACGAGAATCTGGTGTACCGCCGCTGGCTCGAAGGGGAGAGACGCACTGAGGTGTTCGCGAAGGCCCTCGGGATTCCCGAATCTACGCCGGTGAAGAAGCAGCGTCGCAAGGTCAAGAAGGTGAAGGATCGGTTGATGAAGCGGCTGGGCCGGGACTGGCGGATTCAGGAGCTGGCCGAGCCGCTGAAGGATGTATACGACGATGCGCGCAGGAAGGGACTCCGGACCTGAGGTGGGGGGGCGGATTTGTCGAACTTTCGATCTGACTTCGATATGAGGGTGAAGGCGCTCGACCTGCGGAGCGCCTTGGTCGTGGTACGATGTCAGTAGAACTCGGTGCTATGGGTCGCACTCGTGTAGTCACGTCCCCGGGAAACCCGGGGCGATTCAGTCCAACCTCTGGAGGAGGGTGAGAAATGCTGCGTCATCTTTACTCGATCAGGGTCGTACTTTTTTCGGTGTGCTTCATCGCGCTGGGGGCGCTCGCAGGAGCGATCGCCCCAGTGCAGGCGACGGGGTTGCCGGGTGGCCCGGGCGTCGATAGGTGCCTCAATCAGCACCGATGCGAAGGGGGTTCCGAAGGGGCGTGTGAGGCTACCATGCTCAATCGGTTCTGTGAGTACTCGCCATCAGGACTCTGCTCGCACTGGACTGGCTCCTGCCCGATCAACTGAGGAACTCCCAACATGCCTCGGCCACTGATGCCGGTGGGAGGTCCCGTCCGCGATCCGTACTCGCGAACCCGACGGATCGCGGGCGGGTGCTTGGGCCTGCTCCATGCTCGCCTGAAGGACACGGTGCCTCGTCTTGGTTTCCCGTTGCGCCCTATGGTCCTCACAGCCGCGGCGCTCCTGATGCTGGGCGTAGACGTGGTCGAGCTGAGCGGTCTTCAGCAACCACGGTCAGTGACGGCCGATTCGGCAGGCGCGCTCCGTTCGGCGGAGCGGTTGCTCTACGAGTACCTTCATTTCGATTCGTCGCCAAGGTTCCGACACCTCTCGGCACATGTGACCGGGGAATACCACTTCGGAGGCCTTGTGGCGGCAAAACACGCTGCGAGGCCAGCGGTATTATCTCAGCTTGACAACCTGGGTGACCGGAGGGCTGCGGACGACTGGATCGTGGGTCAGCGGGCCATGCTGCGAATCGAGCACGGCCTGTTGGAGGAAGCTCTCCATGTGGCGCGCACATGCCAGGGAACGCCCTGGTGGTGTCAGGAGCTCGAAGGGCTTGTCCTCCACCTGCTAGGGGAAACGCAGGCGGCGGAAAGCGTCTTTGCGCAGTCTCTAGAGTCCATGCCGCCGCTTGAGCGATGCTTCGCGAGCGACATCCTGTTTCTTACGGACGAGCTTGCCTGGGACCGGTTCGGGGAACCAGAGGCCGCACAGTCGGCCCGTGCACTGGCCAAAAAACGTTATACGTTCGATCGTCGGCGGGGGTACTCGGAACCGATCTGTGACGAATGGTCAGATGTCACGCACACGTTCTGGTGGCTGGCGGACCCTTTCTTCCTGCTTCCTGGGAATGACCGCTACACCGAGCATCGGAGTCGCATCGTCGCGACATGGCTGATGGCTCACCTCCAGATGGCGGTCCCGGACCGAAATGTCCTTCCGGGCCGACCAGTGTATCGGGGCCGGTGGTTTGGCTGGCTTCGACCCGAACACTGGGAACAGGCGGTGCGCGCCGGCTGGCCACCCAGGCCCTATATAGCAAGCGGATGGCCGCCAGCCGCCGGAAACGATAGTTATGGGTTCGACCCCGGCACGAGCGCCCTGAAGGACCCGCTGGGGATTGAGTCGGAGGACTTGCGGCACAACTCGCCTACGACGCCGGGGCGATACGCTCCGCGGTACGGGCCGGTGGCCGAACTCGAGCCGCAGGTCGCGTTCTTCCGCCGGGGCGAAAGCGTCGAGGTGGCTGCGGCGTTGGACATTGAGCGCGCCGACGTCGGTATCGCACCGGGTGACTCGGTACTTGCTGGCGTAGTCCTGGCCTTGGGCCCTTCCGACCCGCACGTCGTGGACAGCACGCGGGACGTTGGTCCCCGGCACCACTTCCGCTTCCGTGTGCCTGACCGACGCTACCTGATGAGTATCGAGATCCTTGGCGCGCAGGGCGGTGCCGGCAGAGCACGCTTTTCCCATGGTGCGCCAGATGCGGCATCCGACGGCACCGGCATCTCCGACCTACTGCTCTTCGAGTGGGACGACCGTGTCAGCGCCGATCTCGGTGAGGTGACCCCGTACATGTTGGGCTCGCTACGCACCTCGCGGCAGCGCCCCCTCGGCCTCTACTGGGAGACCTACGCCCCGGACCCGATGGGCTCACACGTCATGAGCATCCGTCTCGTGCCGGAGCAACGCAGTCGGATCCGCCGGCTGGGCGAGCGTCTCCGCCTGGTCGGCTCCCCTGAGGAAGTCGCCTTCACCTGGGAGGAGGATTCTGCCGACCGCGAGTCCGGTCGAGCCGAACACATTCTTCGCCTCGGTCTGGAGAATCTCCGCGTCGGCCGATACACCGTGGAACTCTCGGTCCGCACGAGTACCCACACGCTTAGCACCACCCGCAGCCTGGAGGTCACTGGATGAAGATCCGCTCGTGCGTCTGGAGCGCCGTTGTGACGGCCGCGACCCTCTGCCTCTTCGCTGTCGCCTGCACCGATGGGGATGGCCCGGACCGAGGCCCTGCAGGCGCGGAAACGGTGATCGTCCATCCGGTGGAGGAGCGGCTCCTCTCCTCTTCCCCGGACGTTCAGGTCATCGACATCCGGTCGACCCCGGGTAGCGGGTCGGCCGCCGGCCTCGAGCCGCTGCAACACTTCGATGACGCCGGCGCCGTCGGGGTCGCCGAGGGTGACCCGGATCTCACCCTTGGAACCATCGAGGGCGCCACGTTCCTGTCGGACGGAAGATTGGCCCTGGTAGATCGTGACTTTGGCCTAGTTCGGCTGCTGGGAGGCTCCACGCCGGATCGGCTCGGGGGGTTCGGCGAGGGCCCCGGGGAGTTCAGCCGGCCAACCGGCGTAGCCGAGGACAACAGCGGTGGACTGCTCGTGCTGGACAGGGCTGGAGGAGCCCTGCGGATCGAGCGGTTTGCGCCGGAAGGCTCCGGGTTCGCGTTTGATCGTCGCCGGGCCGTGCCTCTCTTTCCCGGTGACGGTGGGAGTTCGATATGCATAACCGGAGGTCGGACATACGTTTCCGGCGTACAGTTGGAGGAGGAGGACTCTGCAGTTGGGGCGCCACTCGAAGGCCTGCTCGGCTCGAGGTCCATGGTTCACGAACTCGATGACGATGGCGGATTCCTTCGCTCCTTCGGGGCGCCGTATGGCCCCCCCGAGGGTCTCGTCGGCGCGCAGGCACAGGCTGACAATGGCGTCGACGCCAGCGCCATGGAACTGGATCTGATGCTTTACTTCGGCACTGCCCAGATGGCGTGCGACGGCGGGCAGGGCGGCCAGATCTGGGTTGCCTTCTCGGAACTCGGCGAACTGCACCTTCACACCACAGATGGCGAGCTGGTCTGGATTGCGCGGTTGAGTGACTTCAAGCTGTCGGCTCTCCATCAAACCATCACCGAGTTCGGCACCTCCGTGGGGGGTGACCCGAACCGGGGCTTTCCAGTCGTCCGGGACCGTATCTCGGATGTGGCTCTGGTCGCCGACGAAGTTGTGGCGCTGCAGGTGACGCGAACGCGAACCCACCTCAACCGCACACGGGAGTTCAGCTACCGTACCTATTTGCTTGATGCGAACAGCGGCCAGTTGCTTGGAGCATTCACGGCTGACCACCGGATTGTGGGTGGAGAGGGGGGTAGGGTGCTGCTTTACCGAGAGGCTCCCCACCCGCAGGTGTTCGTCACCACAGCGGTGGAGGGCATGTGAGATTCCAGCACACTCGCATACTCGCACTCTACCTGGGGCTATTTCTAGCGGGGTTTCTTCTCGTCTCGTGGCTTCGTAGTGCACCTCTCGATTCAGTGGACCCCACCCCGGAGGCTGTGTGGGAGGGCGGTCCTGAAGTAGTGCTGGTGCTACTGGTAGATGTATCGTGTGGGTGGTCGACTGACCCCGCCTTGCCGCATGCGTGGGACAATTATCTAGGGGCGATTCAGAGTGCTCTGCCGGATGGACTAGACCGTATCCATACTATCGGAGTGGCCTCGGGCGGCACCCCGCAAGACGGCATCGAGCTTTTGAGGAGGATCGGAGAATTCGATGAGATCATCGTTGGCAGTCGTTGGAATGCTGGTTCAATGAGGTACATAATCGGCGACCTGCAGGGACCCGCGGCGACGCCGCAAATAGTAGTAGCGCATCGGGTACTCACTCCTAGACCCGACGGCCTGTTCCAGCGTGAGTCAGAGGTCGTCGAGCAGAGAATCATCGGGCTGATGTCCATCATCCAAACGGCGGAACAACTCCAGGCGCGCACGGGTTTAGGGATTACACCCCCAGATTTGCCCCGGTGAGACGGTCAGTTTATTTGGCTCCTCGCTGTTTCAAATGGGTTGGAGTTTCGGAGCCTGCCGTGTATGAGGGAGAACATGGCGGTGAGGTGTCGAGTGGTGCGGTAGCCGCGTGCGAAGGCGCTGTTGGCTGGCACTCAGCGGGCCTTTGTTCTTGAGCCAGAGGTGCTGAGTGCGCTTGAGCACCGGGGCTTTCTTTCGCTCGGGCCTCCAGGTCCTCGGTGAAGCACGGAAGGTGTCCGTCTCCCGGCCCTCGGTGGCGAACAGGACCCGTGCCCGGTCCAGGTCCACGAACGTGATGGATAACGCGCCAGAGCCGAGGGTCGTGCTCCCCCGCCCCCCCGCCACTACCCGGCGGGCCGTCCCAACTATCGCAGTTCACCTCGATGGGTGGGACACCCTTCAGGCCCGCCCCACCTTCCGGGACGCTGTTGATCCCCCCACCGCCCTCATCACAGAGGCAGAAGGTCGGGTCGTACCCAGACCTCCCGGCCCGTTCAACTCGGGAGCCCGCGCCCGCGCGAACCAAAACAAGGGCCAGAGCCCACCTTCGCCAAGGTGTCGGCATCGAGGCTGTTCTCATGGTCAGAGGGGTCCGGAAACCTACATCGCCCGAAGGACGACCCGCTGACGGTGCTGCCCTCTCAGGAGAACCGCAAGCAGGACGTGTTTCGGTCGCGAAACGGTCGCTCCGGCGGAAGCGACGAGGGCGAGGTGGAGTGATCGAGCAGAGCCGCTCCAGCTTTGGCCCGCGACCTCCCGCACCCCAGATGGCGGGGACGCTGGTCGACCGATAGACTACAGGATACGTCTCACCGGAGGGGCCCCATGCCCGCATTACGGAAGAAACCTGGCTGGAATGTCGCGAAACTGCTCGGTCTGTTTCTCTTTCTCGCTCCAGCCCTGGCGTCGGGGCAGCCACAACAGGACGAGGAGCGAATCAACCTGGCCATCCTTGCCGTGGAAGAACTGGACTTCGGCGAGGAGACCGCCATCGTGATCCTGAATCCATCTTTCCTGGGCGAGAACACGCACGCGTTGATCGCCATCCAGCACGATCACTTCGATGACACGACCCTCTATGATGCCGTGCGGTCGACAGGATCCGGGCTCATGAGACTCCAGGGCCTCGACCAGAGGACGTGATCGTTGCGGCAAGGATGGCGCGGTGTGGGGGGCAGAGCTACCCCCGACAGTAGGGGGTTATTGAAGCGGACTTCACGCTCGAAACCCTCACCCTCGGCGCAAGCCGCACCCCGGTTCCGGGACAGGAACT
>REBX01000072.1 GCA_007692505.1 Gemmatimonadales bacterium
GTTTTTATGCAGGGGGGGTAGCATGTCGGCTGCATCTCCTCCAGCCATACCGAACAGAGCCCGAAGGCGCGTGTAGGCCCCCTCGACCTCGTCCAGGGCCCTGGCCAGCTCCTGAACCTGGGCGGCTTCGGCCCGAGCGGCCTGCAACTCGGCCTGGAGGCTTGCGGTACGGGTCGCGTGCCAAGCCAGGGCGAGCCATGACACGCCCAGAGCCAGCAGGACGATGGCAGCCAGCCAGGCCCAGGCCCGTAGTGTCCGGATCTGCCGCTCCGAAAGACGCCAGGTGCGCCCCCCGCCCCCGGAGTCCGGCAGGATCATGATGGTGATACCCCCATGACGCCGCGGCCGGCGGGGGGGTGGGTCCAGTGTCTCCGGGGGAGACTCGGGCGGCGTCATCAGCCCGGCCCGTCAGGAGCCGGGGGCCGGCCAGTCAGGGCCTCGAAGACCCGGGCGAAGTCGTCCAGGTCCCTGAAGGGGATCTCGATGGTTCCCCTTCCCTTCTTCCCACTCCGCAATCTGACCTTCGTTCCCAGGGCCTGCCTGAGCTCTTCCTGGAGCGACCGGGTCATGGCGTCCGGCGTGGGACGGGGGCTTGCCCCACTCCCGTCCCCGCCTCTCGACGTTCGGGTCCGGGCCTCCACCTGGCGAACCGACCACCCCTCCCGGGCGGCGCGACGGCCCATCTCCGTGATGCGCCCCGGGTCGTCCAGAGACAGAAGGGCGCGGGCGTGGCCCATGCTGAGCTGCTGCTCCTCGACGAGCTTGCGGATACTCAGGGGAAGCCGGAGCAGCCGTAGCGCATTGGCCACAGTGGACCGGTTCTTCCCCACAGCCTCGGCCACCTCTGCCTGTGTGAGGTCGAACTCCTCCAGGAGGACTCGGTATCCCTCGGCCTCCTCCAGGGGATTCAGGCGCTCCCGCTGGATGTTCTCCACCAGGGCAAGGACCAGGAGGGTCCGGTCGTCCACATCCCGGAGGACCACCGGGACCTCTTCCCACTCCAGGGCTCGCACGGAGCGGAAGCGACGCTCGCCGGCCACCAACTGGAAGGCGCCCTCCCGGTCCGGTGACGGGCGGACGACCAGCGGCTGAAGCAGCCCGTTGCTGGCGATGGAAGCCTTCAGGTCGGCCAGCTCCTCGTCCCGGAACTCGCGTCGGGGCTGGAACGGGTTGGGAACGATTCGGCGCACCGGCACCGACCGAACATCACCCGGCGACTCCTTGAACGCCTCCTCCCCCAGGAGGGCTCCCAGTCCGCGGCCCAGTCGGGCCCGGTTCCCCCTGTTCATGCGACCCCCCGGGCACGATCCCGGTTGCGTTCGAGGAGTTCCTCGGCCAGGCGGAGATAGGCCTGGGCTCCGGCAGAGGCCACGTCGTACATTGCGATGGGCTGCCCGAAGGAGGGCGCCTCGGCCAGGCGCACGTTTCGGGGTATCTTCGCCTCGAAGACCCTGGATCCGAAGTACTCCCGGGCTTCGTCGGCGACCTGCCGCGAGAGATTGAGCCGCCGGTCGTACATGGTGAGGAGAACTCCCTCGATCTCCAGCGCGGGGTTCAGGTTGCGCTGGACCAGGTGCACCGTGTTCAGGAGCTGGCTCAACCCCTCCAGGGCATAGAACTCGCACTGGATGGGGATGAGGACGGAGTCGGCGGCCGTGAGGGTGTTCAGGGTCAGAAGCCCCAGGGACGGCGGGCAATCCACAAGGACATAATCATACTGTTCCCGAACTTGGGTCAGGGCCTTTTCAAGGACGCGCTCTCGGTCGGGAACCTGGACGAGCTCGATCTCTGCGCCCACGACATCCCGGTTCGCCGGTACCAGGTCCAGACCTTCCACGTGGAGGGACGCCCGGATGCAGGCCTCCATGGGCTCTCCGTCCACCAGGACGTCATAAATGCTCGGCAATTCATCGCGGCGCTCAAGGCCGAGACCCGATGAGGCATTCCCCTGCGGATCGATGTCGATGACGAGGGTGCGCTGCTCGGCAATGGCCAGGGAGGCCCCCAGATTTATGGCGGTCGTGGTCTTTCCGACCCCGCCCTTCTGATTTGCAATCGCAATGATACGTGCCATGGATGGTACCCGGGGTGTGGGTGGGGGGGTGCGGAATATATGAGGCCCTCTGGCTGAACGGAACCACTTGACCACCGGGGCTCCGGGGGGGGGCGTGCCGAAGCACCCCCGCGGGCCACAATATCCCCACCCCCCACCGAATCACCGCTTCTGCCCGACCGGCCTCCGGGCTCGGTGTTTCACGTGGAACATGGGGGAATGGAACAGGCCGCCACGTGAACTCTCAGATGCCCTGGGAGCCGGGTGCTGCCCCTCGATGCGCCGGCATGGCTCGCCGCAGGCCGCCGTACCCCAGTGTCACGCCGCCTGCCAGCACGCCGCCAAACCCCATCTCGGCCCTCCAGTCCTGGACCCCCATCTCGGCGTCCGGGGTCAAGGGCCAGCCACCCCCCTCCATGCTGCCGCGGGACACCCACGAGGGAAGTGCCAGTCTCCCCATTTTTCGCTCTCGCAGTGAAACCGCTGCGGTGGTTTTTCGAACCCCCTTGTTTTCGGGACCGGAAAGAGAGCCTGCACCCATAACGGACCCCCGAGTCTTCAGAGCCCGGCGTGCGGCCAGTGGCGCCCGATTGCGGCGTGCCCCAGGGGGCACTCCGCCCCCGGGCTTGTTCCACGTGAAACATTGTCGCGGCAGATCCCTGGAGTGCCCCGTCACTTACCTGGAAGGGGCCCCGGGCAGCCGAGGTGTGGCACACGATGGGGCCAGGAGCAAAGCGACGGGCGGAAGGATCTCGCAGCGCCGGGGTCGTCCGGGCGGACCTGGGGGGGCAGGGATCATCTGTGACGAACGCTACGAGGCGCCCCGGCGAGGCGCGGAATCCCTGCCCGGGTGGCCTGGCAGAGGGTGCACAAGGCCCACAGCAGCCCTCCGCTCCCCGGAGCAACGCGATCCGGGTTTTTGCGGGGTTCCTGGGCGCCGGCCCAGGACTGCCAGCGAGGATCTGGGGCTCCGTGTCGCGGGGGGACCCGCCGACGGAACACCTTCCCGGGAGACGTTGTGCCCGGATTTGCGCCGCCGGAGACCCCAGGGCGGGAATCCTCGGCTGAAAGGGAAGTCCAGGAACAGCGGGGACCGGAAACCAGGATGGCGGCCCGGATCGTTACTGCACCGCGGGTCAGCGGAGCCAAGGGACCAGGCTGGAGCCCGCCGGGCCCCGCGTGCTGCCGGGCCCGGCCACCCAGGCAGCCCCTGGAGAGAGGAGTCCGGACTCCGGGACGCTCCGGAAGGTGAGAACAGCAATCACGAATCCACGGGAGACGGGATCTTTTGTGAGGGGAGAGTCCCTCGGGTGCCCCACGGAAGAGCGTACGGAGGGAAACAGGCGGACCGAGATGCCCGGCGCCCGCCAGGTCATGTTCCACGTGGAACATGGGACCCCGCAGACCGGCCCCTGTCAGGAGACGCGGGCGCCCGGCATCAGGTGTCCTGAGGCCAGTTCACGCTGTCGGGGCCCGCGCCGTCCCCGTTCCGAGAACGTGTCCAGGCCAGGAAACCATTGCGGCTCAGTGAGCGCAGGTCCTCCAGGCTGG
Source organism: Gemmatimonadales bacterium (assembly GCA_007692505.1). Classification (GTDB taxonomy): domain Bacteria; phylum Gemmatimonadota; class Gemmatimonadetes; order Longimicrobiales; family Gaopeijiaceae; genus REBX01. The sequence goes on from REBX01000072.1 coordinate 3,605, forward strand.
GCAGGTACTCAACCCCGACGTCTCGTAGCGCATCGGCGTGTCGGGCCGCTGCCGGCCCTCCAATGACCACGTCCACGTCGTCCGGAAGCTCCCTGCGGAGCGCCCTGAGCTCTCCCGGGAGGTGCGGATCATCCCCGGGATGAATCGCCGAAAGGGCCACCATCCGGGCATTCTTCGTTTCTGCGGCGGCGGCAATCTCGGTGGCCGGAAGATCGGGACCCACGTTCAGGACGTCCCAGCCTTCCACGGCGACCACCACGGCAGCCAGGAGGGAGCCAAATTCGTGCCGGTGCCCTGCTGGCGTGCCCACCAACATGAGGGGCGCCGGCGTCCGGGGGCTCAGCGTCTCCAGGAGCCAGTCCAGGAAGCGGCGGACCACGGCGGAAGCCACGTGCTCCGTGGCGGGTCGCACCTCCCCCCGCGACCAGAGGAGGCCGATCCGGGTCAGGAGGGGAACCAGGACCTGGTCCACCAGATCCACAGGGCTGAGGCCCATGGCCGCCCGGTTGAGGCTCGCCTCCAGGGCCCGGGGATCCATGGCATGCATGGCCGCCATGCACGCCGCCAGGTGGGAAGAAGCAGTTGACTCTGGGTGCAAGCGCGCCCGCGGGCGCGCCTCGATGAAATCGTCATCGGCCGTGGGGGCCGGTGTCCCATCCCCAACATCGCCGCGACCGTCCCGCCGGAGGAGAAGCCGCAGCTCCCCCATGTCCAGGTCGGCCACCTGCGAGATGTTGTGGCCAGCCCCTACCAGGTCCCGGAGGAGGACGAGTTTTTGAACGTCGTGATCGGAATAAAGCCGCTGTCCCCCATCGGAGCGGCCAGGCTCCACGGCAGCGTACCGGCGCTCCCACGCACGCAGAAGCGACGCGTTGAGACCGGTTCGTCGGACGACGACCCGCATGGGGTACTGGGGGATGGAAGAGTCTCTGGTTGCCATAACACATCGAAGGTAGGGACCCGGAGTGCCTTCGTCAAGGTTGCGTCCAGCTTTTTCCGGACAGACCCTTGACACATCCTGCACAGACCCTGTACAATTCCTCCACGTTCAGTAGCCGCCGCTCCTCGGGTCCCTTCTTTCGGATTCATCGAGCGGTTCAAAAACCAGAAATCAGGAGTCACACCAAGATGAAGCGTTCCCTCTTCAGCGGTCTTGCACTCATCGCAGCCCTGGCACTCGCTGGACCCGTGCAGGCGCAGGATGCGGACATCGTCGAGACCGCCCAGGCGGCCGGCACCTTCAACACCCTCCTGGCCGCCGCCGAGGCAGCCGGCCTGGTGGAGACCCTCCAGAGCGAAGGCCCCTTCACCGTCTTCGCGCCCACGGACGAGGCCTTCGACGCCCTTCCCGAGGGCACCGTCGAGGCGCTTCTCGCCGATCCCGAGGCCCTTCAGGCGATCCTGCTCTATCACGTCATCGCTGATCGCGTGATGGCCGCTCAGGTGCTCGAGACCGACCAGGCCACGTCTGTTCAGGGCGGGTACCTCCAGTTCAACGTGGACGGCGACAACGTCTTCGTGAACGATGCCACGGTGATCCAGACGGACATCGAGGCCTCCAATGGTGTGATCCACGTCATCGACTCGGTCCTCATTCCGGGCCAGTAAACACCAGCAGCACGCATGACCGGTGAAGCGCGCGGCCGGGCGTTCGGACCGTCCTGAACGCCCGGCCCCCTTCACCCGCGGGAGACCACCGGCGCCACAGCCTGGCCCACGATCTCCCGCCCCTAGCCCAGACCACGCCTCACGGAGCAAATCAGGAATGGCCGCCCAGAACCCCATGTTCGACCCAAAGCAGCAGAAGTCGTCTTCCGCGGCGCCCATCCTCCGCCTGGCCGGCGGGCTCCGTCGCTTCCTCTCTCCCCGCCGCGCTCCTCCCACCGGGTACAGCGCGGGAGAACCCCGTTTCGCCCGGGTCCGGAGGATCGTGAAGAGCGACGTGGCCTTCGAGAATGGCCTGGGAGGACGCTCTCCCGGCTCCCACGTGCTCTGGGGCCACTCCGGCGCAGCCGCGGCTGGAGAGGTCACCCTCTCACTGGGGGACTTCCTCTCCCCGAACTGAGCACGCAGGGGTCCGTTGCCGCGCCGACACGCCGGTGGCGACCGAAACGCAGCACGCAACGAGATGCACGCGAGGGGCCCGGGGACGGGCGAGTCGAAAGCGAAAGTGGCGCCTGGGGAGTCGTGGAACAGGCAGCGTCACCGAGCCGCCGGCTCTCCGCTCCCGGGCCTCTTCTCGTGCCCCTCGTACCGCCTGACCTCCAGGAGGAGGTTCTGGAGGTCCGCCGGCGTCACCCCGGGGATCCGCCCGGCCTGCGCCAGGTTTCCGGGACGCACCGCCGCCAGCTTCTGGCGGGCCTCGGTAGAAAGCGTGACGAACTCGCCGTACGGGAGTTCTTCCGCCAGCCGCACCGCCGACCGCCGCCGGAGTGCCTGCGCCCGCTTCCGCTCCATCTCCACGTAGCCGGCATACTTCCGCTCCGTGGCCACCACGTGGCCAACGCCCCAGGGCGCACCCCATCCCTGGTCCTTCGCCTCCGGGGGTACGGCAGCGCGGGGATCGTTGCTGGCCCCCGCCGCTGCCAGGAGCCCCTCCACATCCACGGCGGGACGCGCCAGGAGCTCCCCCGCCCTCACACCCTGGTCCACGGGCGCCTCCCCAACCGCCTCCAGGAGTGCGTTTGCGTCTGCCGCCGGTAGCGTCGCCCCGCCCAGCCACTCCTCCAGCCCCTCCCGTGCTCGGGCCCGGGCCTCCAGCTGCTCCACCTGCCCGGCGGTGAGGAGCCCCAGCTCGGCCGCCCTCCCCGACAGTCGCTCCACCGCGTTGTCCTGCCGGAGGAGGAGCCGGAACTCTGCACGAGAGGTGAACAGCCGATAGGGCTCATCCACCCCTCGCGTGACCAGGTCGTCGATCATGACCCCCAGGTACGCCTCGTCCCGCCCGGGCTCGAAGGTGCCCTCCCCCCGAACCGCCAGCGCCGCATTCGCGCCAGCCACGACCCCCTGCCCCGCCGCCTCCTCGTAGCCTGTGGTCCCATTGATCTGCCCCGCCAACCAGAGCCCCTCCAGGGCCCTGAGCTCCAGGGTGTGCCGGAGCTGCTCGGGCGGCGCGTAGTCGTACTCGATGGCATAGCCGAAGCGCGTGACCCGGGCCTCCTCCAGCCCCGGGATCGTCTGCAGGAAGGCCACCTGCACCTCCGGGGGCAGCGAGGTGGAGAGGCCATTCACGTAGAGCTCACGGCTCCGGAGCCCCTCGGGCTCCAGGAACACCTTGTGGCCATCCGCATCGGGGAACCGGACGATCTTGTCCTCGATGGAGGGGCAGTACCTGGGCCCCCGTCCAGCCAGCGCCCCCCCGTGGAGCGCACTCCGGTGGAGGTTCTCGCCCACCACGTCCACCAGGCGTTCGTCCGTCCAGGTCATCCAGCAGGGCACCTGTCGGGGGATGTCCTCCCAGGCCAGCGCCGAGAACCGGAAGTCCCCTTCCTCCCCGGGCTGCACCTCCACCCGGGCGTAGTCCACGGAGCGGCCGTCGATGCGGGGAGGGGTCCCCGTCTTGAACCGCCCCAGCTCCACCCCGGCCTCCTCCAGTACCGTGGCCAGCTCCAGCGACGGCGCCTCGCCGGCCCGTCCGGCGGGGATCGTGTCGTGGGTCCCCACATGGATCCGGCCCCGGAGGAAGGTCCCCGTGGTGACCACCACGGCCCGGGCCCGCACCCGGAGCCCCGACCGGGTCCGCACCCCACTGGCCCGTGACCCTGCCAGCTCCAGCCCCGTCACCAGGTCCTGTACCAGGTCCAGCGACGCGTGCTCGTCCAGGATCCGCCGCACCGCCCGAGGATAGAGCCCACGGTCGCACTGCGCCCGGGGACCCCACACCGCCGGCCCCTTGGAGCGGTTGAGCATGCGGAAGTGGATCCGGGACGCATCGGTGGCCCGGCCCATTACCCCGCCCAGAGCGTCTACCTCCCGGGCCACCACTCCCTTGGCGATCCCCCCGATGGCCGGGTTGCAGCTCATCTGGCCCAGGCGATCCAGGTCGGGGGAGATGAGGCAGGTCCGCACGCCCACACGGGCCGCCGCCGCCGCGGCCTCCACCCCGGCGTGCCCCCCGCCTACCACCACCACGTCGTACCGGAGCTCCATGGCGGGTCAGTGCCGGATCAGGAAGTCGGCCTGCGGGTCGATCCCCAGCTCGTGGCGGGGGAACTCCTCGTCGAGGTCCGCCGGATCGAGGCGCTCGACCCCCTCCACCCGGGCCGCCGGAGGCCCGTCCGCGAGCCACGTGGAGAAGGCCTCCAGCGCCTCGGCACCGCCCCGGGCCACGGCAAGCACGCTCCCATCCTCCTCGTTCCGCACCCATCCGGCGAGCCCCAGCCGCCGGGCCTCGTTCCGCGCACTCCACCGGAACCCGACGCCCTGCACCCGTCCCCGCACCTGCCACATGCGATTCTCCACGCGTCCTCCCGCCTTCCGGCTGTCGTGAGCCTACTTTCCTATACAGAAGCTGGCGAAGAGCCGATCCAGGACCTCCTCCGGGTCGATGACCCCGACCACGCCCTCAAGCGCAGTGGCCGCCTCTCCAAGGTGGGCCGACGCAGCCTCCGGCGGCACCCCCTCGTCCAGGGCCCGGGCAAAGGCCTCCACCTCGCGGGCCGCAGCACCGATCCCCCGGCGCTGCCGCTCCTGCATGACCACCCCGGACGGATCGGGCGCCCCGTCGCCCAGGAGTCCCCCGAAGGCCAGCTCCGCCAGCCGGTCTCGGAGCTCTCCCAGCCCCTGCCCGGTCTCGGCGGATACAGTGAGCGCCTCGATCCTGTCCGCGCCCCCATCCCCGCTCCGGCCCGTGGCCCCGGCCCGGTCTCGGGCACTTCCGTCGCCAGCCACCCGGTCCGCCTTCGTCCGTACCCGGAGCACGGGCACCTCCAACCCCTCCACGAAACCCTCCACCTCGGGACCGGCGTCCTCCCCCACCGGCACGCAGAGGAGCACGCACCTGGCGCCCGCCAGCGCCCGCCGGGCCACCTCGATCCCCTCCCGCTCCACCCCTTGGGCGCCGGCCCGCACCCCCGCCGTATCCACCAGGCGGAAGGGGAATCCCCGGATGGAGAGGGCCACCTCCAGGGCGTCCCGCGTGGTCCCGGGCTCGGGCGTCACGATGGCCCTCGCCTCCCCGGCCAGCGCATTGAAGAGGGAGGACTTCCCGGCGTTGGGTGCTCCCGCCAGCACCACCACGGCGCCGTCCCTCAGGAGCATCCCCTCGGGGGCCACCTCCAGGAGCGCCGCCAGCTCGCCGGCCAGCCCCCGCCCCCGCCGCCCGATCTCCGCCACCGGGATGGGCGCATCGTCCTCCTCGGGAAAGTCGATGTGGTGGGCCAGGGTGGCCTCCAGCCCGATCAGCGCCTCCCTCAGCCCGGCGATCCGCCTGGAGAGCGCGCCATCGAGCTGGTGGATGGCTACCCGGTGCGCCGCCGGGCTCCGGGCCTCGATGACCGCCTTCAGCGCCTCCACCTGCGCGAGGTCGAGCTTGCCGTTCAGCCAGGCCCTGCGCGAGAACTCTCCGGGTTCGGCCCACCGGGCACCGGCGCGCCGCGCTGCATCCTCCACCAGACGGGGGACCAGGGCGCCTCCGTGGGTGGAGATCTCCACCACGTCCTCGCCGGTGAAGGAGGCCGGGCCCGGGAAGCGTGTGACCAGGGCCCGGTCCAGGAGCTCCCCGCTCTCCGGGTCGCATATGGCCCTGAGGGAGGCCCGGCGGGGCTCCGGGAGAGGGGCCTCCGGGGCGAGCCGCCCCAGCACGACGTCGGCCTTCGCTCCCGAGATCCGCACCACCCCGATGCCACCGGGGCCCGGAGGGGTGGCCACGGCCACGATGGTGTCGGGGTCCATGAAGCCCTCCCCCTCCAGTGAGTGCGCGGGATGAACGGGGCGGAAGCGGCTGTCCGCCGGGTCAGGCCTTGGCCGGGGCCGCCGTCTCCGTCTCCTGGCGGGACCGGACCTTCTGGCGCTCGTTGGCGATCCACCACGACTGGGGCAGGGTGGCCACGTTCGCGGTGAGGTAGTAGAGGATGAGGCCCGACGGGAAGTTGGCGAAGATCACCACCATGCCCACCGGGAGCCCCCACATCATGAACTTCATCTGGGGCGGGACCTCGTCCAGGGTCCGCATGGAGATCCACTGGATGAAGAACATGGAGATCCCCAGGAGGACCGGGAGGATGAAGTAGGGGTCCCGGGCCGACAGGTCGGGGAGCCAGGCGAAGGGGACGCCCCGGAGCTCGATGGTGTTCTGGAAGACGAAGAAGAGGGCAATGAGGATGGGGAAGGGCAGGAGCATGGGCCAGCAGCCCGCAAGGGGATTGAACCCGTGCTCCTTGTACAGCTTCATGAGCTCCTTCTGCATCTTCTCCGGCTGGTCCTTGTACTTCGTCTGGATCTCCTTCAGGAGGGGCTGCACGGCCATGTTACGGAGCTGCGCCTTCATGGCCTTGTGGTAGAGCGGGAAGAGGACGACCCGCATGAGGATCCCGAAGAGGATGAGGACCCAGCCGTACCCGATGGAGAGGAAGTCGTGGAGGAAGACCAGGAGCCAGGTGACTGCATTGACGAAGGGCCGGAGGATGGGCCGGAGGAAGGCCCAGCCCACCGGGTTCACCTGCTCCAGGTCGTTCCCCAGGGCCTGCAGCATGGCGTGGTCCTGCGGGCCCACCAGGAAGCGGTAGGCGAAGGTGCCCCCCGAGCCCACGGACTGGGAGACGGTGACGTCGGCGGTCTCGTCGTCGTCCACCTGCGCGGGGTCGGCCACCAGCCCGCCCAGGTACCGGGTGGAGCCCTCCACCCCGGTGGGGAGCATGGCCACCAGGAAGTAGCGGCTCTTCACGGCGGCCCAGTGGAACGGGCCGTCCCGGGACTGGCGGGCCTCCATTCCGGCGATGCCGTCCCGGTCGATGCCGTCCTGCAGGTGGTTCACCACCCACTCCAGGGCGCGGCGGTCGTCGCTGACATCGGCCTCGTTGTAGGCCAGACCCCGGCCCAGGTCCGTGACCAGGAGCCCCCGCTCGTAACCCCGGACCCGACCCTCCACCCCGATGATGTACTGGGCGGGATCGAAGGTGTAGCGGACTTCGAAGACGAAGGGCTCCGTGGGGTGTTCGTAGACGAAGCGCAGGGTGGCGGGATCGTCACCCTCCTCCAGATCCAGCGACTGAACGTCGGGCTCCACCCGGAAGGAGAGGTTCCGGAGGTCCACCGTGTCGGCGCCCAGGACCAGGCGGTGGCCAAGGAAGCCGGGGCCGTCGGCGGTGACGAGCTGCACCGGACCCGTCCGGGTGAAGGACTCGTAGCTCAGGAGCTCGGCGGAGCGGATCCGGGCCCCCCGGGTGCTGAACTCGAAGCGGTAGAGGGGCGAGTTCACCTCCAGGATGCGCTCCGGCCCCTCCATGGCCTCTTCGGGGAGCTCCGGCGGATCCTCCTGCTCGTCCAGCTCCGGGAGGGTGGGAGGCTGGTCGGCGTCCGGGTCCGCCACGGGGGTGTCCGCCGGCGGGGTGTCGGGGACGTCCGCGTCCTGCGGGGGCGGGGCCTCCTCCTCCACCTGGGCTGGGGCGTCGGCAGACGGGTCCGTGTCTTCGACCTCGTCCACGGGTGGGGGGGCAAAGAGCAGGTTCGTCCCCACCAGGACGGCCAGCATGAGGACGATGGCCAGGAGGAAGCGTGCTTCCGATCTCATTCCGAATCCGCGTCGTCGGGAGCCGGCGCCTGGGGCGCGTCGACTGCCCGGGGAACGTCTCTGGCAGGGGGAACCGGGTCGTACCCCTCACCACCGAAGGGATGGCACCGGGCGAACCGGCGCACGAAGAGCCATCCGCCGCGGAGCACGCCGAAGCGCTCCACTGCCTCGATGGCGTACTGGGAGCAGGTCGGCGTGTAGCGACAGGACGGCGGCGTGTACGGCGAGATGCCGAGCTGGTAGAACCGGATCAGTCCGACCACGATGCGTCGGAGCACAGCTGGGTTCCCATGGCGAGGAGCTCGCCCCGAAGGGTCTGGAAGTCCGCATGGTAGGCCGAGGGCCGGGTGCGCACCAGCACCCGGAGGGGCCGGGCCCCGCCGTGGAGCAGGGGCAGGAGCTCCGTCCGCCCGATCTCCCGGAGCCGCCTCCGGAGGAGGTTCCGCTCCACGATCTCGCGACCGTGCTTCGGCACCACCAGGCCGTAGCGGCTCCGGGGGCCCTCCTCGGGGAGGGCGAATACCTCCAGGTGACGCCTCCGGATCCTCCGGCCACGCCGGAGGAGCTGACGGATCTCGGTTCCCTGCCGGACCCGCGCAGAGCGAGGGAGCCGGAGGCGTCCCTCCAGGGGCGGAACCCCCGACCCGTCGTGGCCCACCGGAGGACCTACTTGGATCCCACCTTCACGGTGAGGCGATGACGCCCCTTCTTGCGGCGACGGTTGAGCGTCTTTCGTCCGGCCTTGGTAGCCATGCGTGCGCGGAAGCCATGCTTGTTCAGCCGCTTCCGATTCCTGGGCTTGTACGTGGGCTTCATGAGGCCCCCTCCAGAACTGGAGATCGGTGATCGCCCGGCAGGGAGGGCAGGGTCCGGTGTCCTCCGGGCCGCCTGCTCTCGCTTTCGAGCGAGGTAGGTTCGTGCAGAGCTTGCAAAACTACCGCAAGGGCGGCGGGGGGGTCAAGCGGCCGGGGGTCCGGATTGACTTTTCCACACCCGGAAAATAGCCTTCCCACCCCCCCGGCTCCGGCCCGCCTGCCCCACCCCAGCCGCCTGCCTCCATGGAGCTCACCCCACAGGATCTCTGGAGCCAGGTCCTGGACACGATCCGGTCCGGGATGCCGGACCAGTCGTTCCGGACCTGGCTCGTGTCGGCCCGGGCCGTGGGGATGACGGAGGACCAACTCCTGGTGGAGGCGCCCACCCAGTTCCATGCGGAGTGGGTGGAGGACAAGTACGGACAGATCCTGGCCGAGGTGCTGGAGTCCATCACGGGCCGACGGATGACCGTGTCCTTCGAGCACTCCGGGGTGGGGGACTCGCCTCCGCCCATGCCCGACCTGGCCGTGGAGCCCGAGGCTGGCGCCCCGGCCCCCAGCTCCGCTCCCCGGACCCGGGAGCCCGCCCACGAACGCACCGGGAGTGCACTGAACGAGCGCTACACCTTCGAGAAGTTCGTGGTGGGAAGCAACAACCAGCTGAGTTCTGCCGCTGCCCGGGCCGTGGCAGAGAACCCGGCACGCATGTACAACCCGCTCTTCCTTTACGGAGGCGTGGGGCTGGGCAAGACCCACCTCATGCATGCCATCGGCCACGGAATCCTCCACCGGGACCCGGGGCACCGGGTGGCCTACGTGACCAGCGAATACTTCGTGAACGAGCTGGTGAACGCCATCCAGACCGGCTCCACCCAGAGCTTCCGTCGCCGCTTCCGGAAGATCGACCTGCTCCTGGTGGACGACGTGCAGTTCATGGTGGGGAAGATGTCCACCCAGGAGGAGTTCTTCCACACCTTCAACTCCCTCTACGACGACGGGAAGCAGATCGTCCTCACCAGCGACCGGTCGCCCAAGGACCTCCAGAACCTGGAGGCCCGCCTTGTGTCCCGGTTCGAGTGGGGGCTGGTGGCCGACATCAACCCGCCGGACTACGAGACCCGCGTGGCCATCCTCCGGAAGAAGGCCGAGGACGACAACCTCACCCTGGACGACGAGGTCATCGACTTCATTGCCCGCTCCTGCCGATCGTCCGTGCGGGAGCTGGAGGGAGCCACGCTGAAGCTGCTGGCCTACTCCTCCCTTCGACGGGAGGAGATTACGGTGGACCTGGCCCGGCAGGCGCTCCGGGGGATCCTCCGGCAGGGGTCGGAGCCGGGAGGGCCGCCCCGCCTCACCCCCGAGTCCATCGGCCGCCACGTGGCCGCCGACTGGAACGTGGAGATGTCGGCCCTGGCCTCCCGGCGCCGGACAAAGAACCTCACCGTGCCCCGACAGGTGGCCATGTTCCTCATCCGGGAACTCCTGGAGCACTCCCTGGTGGACATCGGCCGGGCCTTCGGGGGTCGGGACCACTCCACCGTCATCCATTCGGTGCGGAAGGTGGAGGGCGAGATGGAGGAGGACCCGGAGTTCGCAGCCCGGGTCATGCGCCTCCGAAGCGAGCTGGAGGCCCGCTGATGGCTGGGCGCCCGCCAAGGCCGATCCCCGGCCGCATCCAGCCTTCCGTGGCCCGGGAGAGCCGGTCCCGTGGGGAATTGGGGATAATCCCGTGGAAACACCCTCCGCTTCTCCACATTCTGCACGGACCGGTGGAAAGCTCTCCCGAATCCCCGGACCGTCCACCGCTAATCCACAGGGGGGGTCGGAGGGAGGAGAGTGGTGCAGGGCGTCGCCTTTCCGTATCCTTCCGACGGGTGTTCCACCTTTCCACACCCCCTACTGTTGCTACTGTATCTGTTTCTAAAGGAAGATTAGAAGAGCTTCTCCCCGTGGAGAGCTCCTTCCAGCCCACCCTTCCGGAGCCGAGATGAACTTCACCATCACCCGCCAGAACCTGCAGAAGGGGCTCGCCGCCGTTTCGGCCACGATCCCCGGGAAGACCACCCTGCCGGTCCTCTCCAACATCCTCTTCGAGGCCGATGCCGACGGGATCCGGATGAGCGCGACGGACCTGGACGTGGGCGTCCGCATCCGGGTTCCGGCCGATGTGAAGGAGGCGGGGTCCCTCACGGCGCCGGGGAAGAAGATCCAGGAGATCGCCAGGGAGCTGCCCGACCAGCCCGTTCAGCTGAACAGCCGGGGCGACCAGGTGGAGATCCGCTGCGGGAAGAGCCACTTCAAGCTGAACGGGCTGCCGGCCGACGACTTCCCCGAGCTGCCCCAGGTGGGCTTTGAAGGGGGCTGGACAGCGGAGGGGCGGGATCTCCTCTCCCTCATCCGCCACACCTCCTTCGCCGTGTCCACCGAGGAGAGTCGCCCGGTGCTGAACGGGGTGCTCTGGGAACTCCGGGACGGAGAGATGCGGATGGTTGCCACGAATGGCCACCGGCTGGCCCGCATGAGGATTCCCGCCGGACCCTCCATGCAGACCACCACCCAGCTCATCGTGCCCCCCGATGCCCTGCAGCAGGTCCAGCGTCTCTTCGCCGAGGATGCAGAGGTGTCGGTGGCCCGGGACGGGAACCAGCTGGGCTTCAGCTCCGGGGGCACCGAGGTCTACACCCGCCTCATCGAGGGCACATACCCCAACTACGAGCAGGTCATTCCCAAGGACAACGACAAGCACGCCTTCGTGAACCGGAAGGCCCTGGAGTCGGCGGTGAAGCGTGTGGCCGCGGTGGCCAGCGACCAGACCCACCGAATCCGGATGGAGTTCTCCCAGGACCGGATGGTCTTCAACGTCCTCACCCCGGACCTGGGGGAGGCCCACGACGAGATCGAGGTGGGCTACGACGGCGACCCCATCTCCATCGGGTTCAACGCGAACTACCTCCTGGAGGTCCTCCGCTACGTGGGCACCGACGAGGTGAAGATGAGCTTCAAGGCCCCGGAGCGGGCAGCCACGGTGGAGCCCATGGGAGGGGAGGACGACCAGGTGCCCGACTACCTGTGCCTCGTCATGCCCCTCCGGCTCGCCGACTAGTCGTCGCTACCGGACGCGGCCAGAAGCTCGGCTGCGGTGTAGAGCGAGATGAAGGGGTAGCCGGCGTCCTCGATGGTGCGACCGCCCCCTTCCTCCCGGTCCACCAGGGCCAGGACGGCCAGGACCCGGACCCCGTGGGCCTCCACCGCCTGCACTGCCCGGAGGGAGCTGGACCCGGTGGTGAGGGAATCCTCCACGATGATGGCGGTGGCATCGGAGGGAAGGCCGCCCTCGATCTGTTGGCCCGTGCCATGGGCCTTGGGCTGCTTCCGCACGGAGAAGGCCTCCATGGGGCGGCCCTCCAGCCAGCTCCGGTGGGCAATGGCACACGCCACGGGATCGGCCCCCATGGTGAGACCGCCCACCCATCCGGGGAGGAATCCGGCGCCCTCCAGGACCCGGAAGGCCTCCAGTCCCACCAGGAACTGGCCGGCCGCGCTGAACGTGGTCCGACGGGCGTCGATGTAGTAGGAAGAACGGGCGCCGCTGGCGAGGACGAAGTCGCCCTTTTCCAGCGAGCGCTCCACGAGGAGGTCCAGGAGCTTCTGACGGTGATTCATTCTCAAGTGATCTCCAGCTTCCGGGTTCCGGTCAAGGAGGGCGGCGGAGTCCGCCTCCCGGGCCGGCGCCCCTTTGTCCTGTTCCTGATCCTCATCCTGGCAGGATTTCTGGTTGCGTGCGAGGACTCCACCACCGAGGTGTCTCCGGGACGGTTCGGGGAGACGGGCGAGATCCGCGTGGATGTGAACCGGCCCCTGGCGGGGGGCACCGGGGGCGTGGAGACCGCCCTGGTATGGCGCTCCGACGGGAGATGGGTCCTGGCGGAACGGATTCGCTACCGGGGCGAGATGGGAGCGGAACGGGTGGTGAACTCCCGGCTGAACCCCGGCGAGCTGGCGCCGGAGTATGCCTCCCTCATCCGGCAGCTCAACGAGACGGTGGGCCTGCGCATCGTGGACGAGGTGCCCAGCGACCTGGATCCGGCCTGCGAGCCCCCTCGTTCCACCGTCTCCGTCACCATCGTGGATGCCCTCCGGGATTCGGTGGTCCGCTGGGACCGCTGCGGCGACGGCGACCTCTTCGACCTCACCCCCGCCGGCGCCGGTCCCGATCCCCAGGCCGCCCGCATCGTGACGGCGGCACAGCTCGTTCGCTTCTTCACCCTGGGCGACGAGGACCGCTCCGCGTTCCGGGGCTCCATCCCCTTCGCACAGATCGACGCCGGAGAAACCTCGCCGGCGGCCCCTCCGGAGTCCCTGGTCTTCGTTTCGGACGTGGGGGAGCCTCCGGGGGAATTTGTCCAGTTCTGGACAGAGCACGCCGGATCGGAGGTCTCCCTCCCCCAGGTGGACTGGAGTCGCGACATGGTCATCGTGGCCAGCACGGGGCCCCGCACCGAGGCCGGTCACCGGTTGAGGGTGGGGAGGGTCCTCCCCGTGGGGACGGCAACCCGTGTGGAGGTCCTGGAGGAACGCCCGGGGGATTTCTGTGCTCCTGCGTCCCGGGACACCCACCCGTTCCACATCGTGGTCGCACCCCGAGGCCCCACCCCCGTAACCGTGTCCGACCCGCTGGAGAACCGGGTGCCGTGCGGACTCTGATCCTGCGGGCCGGCCCGTGACCCTTCGTACCCGGTTCGCCCTGGCCCTGGTGGTCTTCTCGGTGCTCATCACTGCAGGGGGCTCCGCCCTGGCTTGGCAGGTCATGAGCGGTACCCTGGAGGACGAGCTGGACGAGAAGCTGGCCTGGCTCACCGGCGCCGCTGCCGGAACGGGAATCGTGGGAGAGGACTTCCTGGCAGTGACCCCCGGGCTGGAGGGAGGCACCTTCTGGTCGGCCTTGCAGGCCCGCTTGAGGGGAATGCAGGACTTTGCCCAGGACGCATACGTCTTTCGCTGGTCCGACTCGGGTGGAGGGCAGGCCCTGGTTACCACCCGTCCGCCGGAGGAGATCGCCACGGGAACCACGCTCAGGTTCCTGACGGCCTACACGTCCGAGATGGAGCGGGCCCGGACCGAGGGCGCCTCCGCGAGCCCCGTCTTCGAGGACGACGACGGCGTGCTCTACAAGTACGGATTTCGCAGGCTGGGCCAGACAGATGCCATGCTTGCAGTACGGGTCCGGGCCGACTTCCTGGAACCCCTGGCCGAGCTCCGCAGGACCCTGGTGATCGGTGCCGTTGCTGCGGCCCTCCTGGCGGCCCTCCTGGCCCTCTTCCTGGCCGCCAACGTGGTGCGCCCGCTGGAACGGCTCTCCCGGGCGGCCATCCGAATCCAGCGGGGCCGGTGGGACATTCCGGTGCGGGAGGAACGGGACGACGAGGTGGGCCGTCTGGCCCGGGCCATGGAGCGGATGCGGAAGGGCGTGGTGCAGCGCGACGAGCAGCTCCGACTCATGCTGGCGCAGGTGGCCCACGAGATCCGGAATCCCCTGGGCGGACTCGAGCTCTTTGCCGCAGCCGCTGCCGACACCGAGGATCCGGTTGAGCGCAGGCGCCTCATCGGTAGGGTCCGATCGGAGGTGGAGGGGCTGAACACCATCATCAACGAGTTCCTGGTCTTCGCCCGGCCCCTGGAGCCGAGGATCACCCTCCACGACATTCGGGAGCCCATACGGGAAGGGGTGGACCTGGTGGACGGGGGCGGCGCCGGCGATGCCCGGGTGGATCTGGAGCTCCCGGAGTACCCCCTCCTGGCCCGTGCCGACCCCGACCACGTGAAGCGGGTGGTCCTGAACCTCCTCCGTAATGCTGCGGAGGTGGCGGACCGGATCCGGGTCCGGGCCGAGGTCGTCCACGGCGAGGTCCGGGTCACGGTGCGCGACGACGGGCCCGGCGTCCCGGAGGAGCTCCGGGACCGGATCTTCGAGCCCTTCGTCACGGACCGGGAGCAGGGAGCCGGGCTGGGGCTGGCCATCGTGCAGCGAATCCTGGAGACGAACGGGGGCCGGATCGAGCTGGTGGACCCCGAACGGATGGAGCCCGACGACGAGCTTGGGACGGGTGCGGAGTTCCGGGTATATTGGGGCGGATCGGAAGAGCTTCCCGCCTCCTGAAGGGACCATGGCCAGAATCCTCATCATCGACGACCACGACTCCATGCGGGAGGGGCTCGAGCTCCTCCTCCGCAGGCGGGGCCACGGAACCATGTCGGCCAGCTCCGGCGCCGCCGGGCTGGAGCTCCTGGAGGACGGCGGCGCGGACCTGGTCATCACCGACCTGAAGATGGCCCGCATGGACGGCATCGAGGTCCTTCGCCGGATCCGGGAGTCCCACCCCGAGACCGACGTCCTGGTGATCACCGCCTACGGCACCATCGAGAAGGCGGTGGAGGCCATGAAGCTGGGGGCCGCCGACTTCCTCACCAAGCCCTTCTCGTCGGAGCAGTTCGGGGTGAAGGTGGACCGCCTCATGGCCACCCGGGAGGAGCGGAACCGCCTCCTCCGGGAGAATCGAGGGCTCCGGGTGGAGAACACCTACCTGAAGGAGACGGCGCCGGCCGGTCGTGCGGCCCCTCCCCGCTACGGCCAGATGGTGGGGGACTCGGAGGCCATGAGTTCGGTGTTCCGCTGGATCGACCGGGTGGCCCCCTCCGATTCCACCGTCATGGTCTACGGCGAGTCGGGGACGGGGAAGGAGCTGGTGGCCCGGGCCATCCATGCGGGCTCCAGCCGGGCCGATGGCCCCTTCGTGAGGGTGAACTGCGGCGCCCTCTCGGACAGCCTCCTGGACTCGGAGCTCTTCGGCCACGAGAAGGGGGCCTTCACAGGAGCCGAGCGACGCCGGAGGGGCCGCTTCGAGCTCGCCGACGGGGGCACCCTCTTCCTGGACGAGATTGCCACGGTGGCCCCGGCCACCCAGATCCGCCTTCTCCGGGTCCTGCAGGAGCGGGAGCTCGAGCGGGTGGGGGGCGAGGAGACCTTCCCGGTGGATGTCCGGATCATTGCGGCCACGAACCAGGGCCCGGAGGACCTCCTCTCGGGCAACGGCTTCCGGGAGGACCTGTTCTACCGCCTCCACGTGGTGCCCATCACCCTGCCGCCCCTCCGGGAACGCCCCGACGACATTCCGGTCCTGGCCCGGCACTTCGTGGAGAAGCTTCGGGAGCGCACCTGCTCGCCGGTGAAAACCGTTACGGACCTGGCCATGAAACGGCTACAGGGGTACAACTGGCCCGGAAACGTGCGCGAGCTGGAGAACGTCATGGAGCGAGCCCTGGTCCTCGCAGACTCGGAGGAGCTCACGGCCTCCGACCTCCCCCCCTTCGGCCACGACATGCGTCCGCCGGCCGCCGAGGTGGTCCCGAAGCTCACCGAGGACGGAATGGACCTGAACGAGATCGTGGAGGGGGTGGAGGAACGCCTCCTCCGGGAGGCCCTCAGGCGGTCGGAGGGGGTGAAGGCCGAGGCGGCCCGCCTCCTGAACCTCAAGCCCAGTGCACTCTACTACAAGCTCGAGAAGTACGGAATCGAGGCCTGACGTCCCCTTCCCGGAACCATGAACCTGTCCCTGATCCGGCGTGTCGGTACGAGCATGGCGGTGGCGCTGTTCGCCGCCGTCCTCCTCGTGGTGCCCGCCCATGGCCAGGTGACACGGTCGGGGTTCGTCGACGTGGAGCGCCTGGCCCGGGCCGAGGCCCGTTACCAGGTGGCGCTGGAAACCCACGAGGCCCTTCGGGAGCGGATGTCCGATGTGGAGCTCACCTGGCGCCGGGCAGCCCAGCAGATCCAGGCCCGCGATGCAGTGGGCGACGATCGGGGCCGGGCCGAGGTCTTCCGGGACCAGTTCATCGACTCGGCGCTGCAGCTTTCCGAGCTGGAGGTGGTCCTCAGGAACGCCCGGGAGGAGCTCCGGGAGGCCCGACGGGACTACCTCCGGGTCCTGGACGACGAGCGGGAGGGCCTGGTCCTTCGCTGGGAGGAGGGGGACATCCCCCAGGGCCGCGAAGAGGAGCTCAACAGGGCCATCGTGGCCCTCCTTGTGGAGCAGTCACGGGTAGAGCGGGAGCGGGATCCCCTGGAGGAGTTCGTCCTCCGCCCCCTCCCCCGTCTCCAGGCGAACCCCACCGACGGCCCCACCGAACTCCTCCAGAAGGCGAGCTACATGGAGAACGAGGTGGCCACCACCTACGATGCGGTCATCGAGTCCCTGGACGAAGAGATCGCCCGGAGGGAGCAGCGCCTCCGGCAGGAGCGGGCCCTGGGCGACCAGCAGGCCGACATCGCCCGTTTCGACAGTGACCTCCTGGTGGGCGGCGCCGGCGTAGGCGGCCTTCGAGGGGAGAACCTGGCCGACGAGGTCCTGGAGGGCCTACCCCTCTTTGCGGACCGACCCCTCCCCGAGCAGGTGGCCCTCCTCCGGTCCATCCGGGACCAGGCCACAGAACGTCGGGACGAGGCCCTGGACGAGGCCGACCGCTTCCGCCGCCTGGCGGCAGGGGATGGCCGATGAGGGATTGTCCGGAGAGGTTCGGGTCGGATGTGGCCGGAAGGCTCCCGCTGCCCGGGATCCTGGTGGCGGTCCTCCTCCTCCTGGCCGGAGGGGCCCACGACCTCCAGGGCCAGGTGGACTGGCGGGACTTCGTGGTGACCAGCGGCCTTTCGGCGGAGGGCTACCAGGGGAACCTCCCCACCGTGGCGGCCGCCGTCCAGGACTCCACCGAGGCCGCCACCGCCATGGTGGGCGAGCTGGCGATGCGGGGAGACGCGGTCTGGCGCCGGAACGGGCAGACCCGGGGCCTCCTGGCCTTCGACGGAGGGGTCCGGCAGTTCAACACCTGGGGCTTCGAGCTGGACAACTACGCCCCCACCGAGTGGGCAGGCACCCTGGACCTGGCGTGGCGCCAGCCCGTCAGCGAGGGGCTGACCGTGGTGGTCTCCTCACGGGTCCGGGGCCGGGAAGTCCGGGACCGTCCCCCCATGCCCCTCTTCCTGGCGCCGGCCTACGCCTCGTACTCCGCCACGGCAGGCGCCGAGTGGCGGACCTCCCGGGGCTTCTGGGACCTGAGGGTCAGGGGCGAGCGAAGCGACTACTTCGCCCCGGAGTTCGCCCCCCAGGTGAGCCTCCTGGACCGGGAGGGGATCAGCGCCGAGGTGGGCCATGAGAGGCGCCTGGGCTCGGTGAGCCGGATCCGGGTCTTCGGGGAGTGGGAGTCGAGCCACTACCCGGAGCAGAACACCTTCGCCGAGGACGACCCGTTCCGCCGCGACCGGACGATCCGCACCGGGGCAGAGTGGCGCTGGCAGGGCGACATCATCGGTTCGCTGGGAGCCGTGGGGCGCTTCAACCGCTCCAACTCCCGGCGGCCCGAGTACAACTCCATCACGGTGGATGGCTCACTGAGCACCGTCCTTCCGGGCACCAGCGTGCTCACCGCGTACGCTGCCCTGACCCTGAAGAGCTACCGCGAGTCCACGCCCTTTGCCCGCCTCATCCCCGGGGAGGAGGCGAACAGCGCCTCCACGGCGTACGTGGCGCTGAGCCGGGGGCTCGTCCGGAATATCGACTCCACGGTGCGCCTGAGCTGGACCCGGGCCGAGACCGAGATCGGGGGCGACTACTTCCAGCGCTTCGGCGCCGCCGTGATCCTCCACTACCGCCCGGGGTCCTGACCCGCACGTTGCCCCCGCGGGTGCCGGAGCCGGGGGACCCCCCGGTCCGGGGGGTCTGCCGCCTCAGTCGCGGCCCGTGTCCGGTTCGGGACCGTGGTGGGCCGGGGGCAGGAGGAGGGCCCACCCCACCCAGGCGCCGTGGTGGGATATGGAGAGGTCCACTCCCTCAAGGAGCTGTCCGTCCACCAGGACCCGGGGCGGGGTCCGGCCCGGCCGGGTCCGTGAGGTGAGGATCTCGATCCTGGGCTCGAAGCTCCGGCCCGGACCCGGGCCTTCGTCGTCACCGGCCCGCTCCGGAAGGGTCGCTGCCGTTTCGGTGGCCAGGTGGCTCGCCAGACGACGTCGAGCCTCCAGCCTCGCCCAGGCGCTCGGGAGTCCATGGATGCCGGACCACTCCCTCGACGTGAAACGGTCCCGGAGGCCATCCAACTCCAGCAGTTCCCCGTCCTCGGTGGTCTCGGGGACCCGCTCCACCCCCAGTTCGATTCGGTGCCGGGCCCAGGTCGCGGGTCGATCTCCTGCAGTGCCGACAAGGTGGACGAAGCTGCCGCTCACCCATCCCGACACCTCCACCGATCGGTCCAGCGCCCGCACCGTGCCCCGAACCTCCCGGAGGTCGGCGTCTGCAGGGCCCAGCTCCAACTCGGTCACGAAGCGGGCATGGGCAAATACGGGTCGGTCGCCGGGCCACTTGCAGACCACCTTGTAGGCCGTCTCCTTGGCCGCCCAGGCTGCCCAGAGGCGGGCTTCCTCCTCCTGGGGGTCGGAGGCGAGCCAGCGCCGTTCCGGGCTGGAGAGGACCCGGGCCAGGAAGCGGGCGCGCCTGCGGCGACTGCGGACCCGGGGGTGGGCAAGGTCGACCACGTCGTTTCCGAGGCGGAGGGGGGCCGAAATGGGGGACACCGTAGCCTGGGGGCTGGGAGGGTTGGAGCAGCTTCGTGGGTGGGGGACGTGTTCATCGACCCTTCGGGCGGCAGGGGGTTCCGCGTGGCAGGCTCTTCCGGGAGGGGTCACCGGGTGTGGTTGTGCACCGGGAACCGGAGCGCTACTCTCCGTGTACTCCAACCCAAATGCGCATGTCTTCTCATTACTCCCCCGGCACGGCACCCCCTGCGGTGCGATGGTTTGCGGCGGCGGCCCTCCTGGTCTTCGGACTGGCGGGCACCTTCGTGCCGGCGGTGCATGCGCTGGAGGAAGCCGAGGAGTTCAACGAGTTCGTGGTCCTGGTGGAGTCGGCCCTGGAGGCCGGTGAGGACCCCCCGCAGGGCGAACCCCACGACGAGCTCGAGTGCCTGGACTGCCTGGCGGCCACGGCGTCCATCCTCCCCACCGCAGCCCCATCCCCCCTGGTGCCCTCCGCGCCGGTCCTGGTGCCTGAGGCGCTGGTGCCCGCCCTCCCGGCGGCCCCGGCTCCCGCAATTCTGCCCCCTGCCCGGGCACCCCCTGCAGGTTGACGACACCGGGCTCCAACGGACCCGGTCCTCCGCTGGTGGAGGGCCCTGTCCTGCCCGGACCTACATGTCGTCTCCCCTCCACCCCCCGACCCCGTCCCTTCGGCCTTAGCTGACCGGAAGGCGGGGAGCCCGGCCCCTTCCAAGGGCAGGGTCCATGTCGGGGGCAGGTCCGGAGGGGCACCCGTCCGCCCGCCCCTGCAGGTGCAGTCATGCTCGTACCGGTCTCATTCAAGCACAGTACTTCAGCCCTCCTGGCGCCCCTGGTCATTGGGATGCTCCTGGCCCTGTGCCCCACCTCCGCAGCCGCCCATGAGCCCGACAGGGTGGAGCAGGGTGCAGTGCAGGTGGAAGTGGTGGATGCCGAGACGGGCGCACCGCTCCGGGCAGCGCGGATCACCCTAGTGGAGCTGGGACGGGCCGGATCCTCCGATGCCGATGGACGGCGGGTCTTCGAAGGGCTTCACGCAGGCCCGGTGACCGTGCGGGTGACCCGGCTGGGCTACGGCACCCGGAACGTGGAGGTGGACGTCCCCGCCGACGGGATCCTCACGGTGACGGTGGAGCTCGAGCCCGTGGCCCTCGAGGTCGAGGGGCTGGTGGTCACGGGCACGGCCAGGGAGCGGGGCGCCGGCGAGGTGTATCGCCCCACCTCCACCCTCTCCGGCGTGGAACTCCAGAGGAACCTGGCGGCCAGCGTTCCCCAGACGCTGCAGCGGATTCCCGGCTTCTCGGTGGAGTACAACGGCCCCGGTGCGGCCAGCCCGCGGATCCGGGGAATGGGCGGCGATCGGGTCCTCATGCTGGAGGACGGGGGCCGCACCGGGGACCTCTACCAGACGGCCGCCGACCACGGGGTCATGGCCGAGCCCCTCTCGGCGGAGCGCATCGAGGTGGTGCGGGGTCCGGCGGGGCTCCTCTACGGCTCCAACGCCCTGGGCGGGGTGGTGAACATCATCCGGGACGACGTGCCCCGCACCCGGCCCTCCGGGGTCACGGGCACCCTCTCCAGCCAGTACGAGTCCGTATCGGACGGGGTGGCCGGGGCCGCCGTGGTCACGGGTCCGGCCGGGCCCTTCACCCTCCGCCTGGAGGGCACGGCCCGGGCCAACGACGACGCCCGGACCCCGGCAGGTACCCTGGAGCGCACGGACATGCGGGCCCTCAACGGGGCCCTGGGGCTCAGCCTGGTCCGGGACTGGGGCTTCGTGGGCAGCGCGGTCCGGCATTACGACAACGTCTACGGGGTCCCCGGCGAGTTCCAGGGCGAACTCATCCCCGGCGGCCACCCGGGTGGGGTGGACATCGAGGCACGGCGGACCACGGGGCGCTTCCGGGCCGAGTACCGGCGGCCCTTCCTGGGCTTCTTCGACTCGGGGCGCCTGGACGCCAGCGCCGTGCGCTACCTCCACGACGAGCTGGAGGGAATCCTGAACGGGCAGCCCATCGTGGGGGCCTGCTTCGACCAGACGAGCTGGAACGTGGATGCGCTGGGCCGCCACGACCACACCGGAGACCGCCTCCGGGCCGAGGGGACCCTGGGGCTGTCCTTCCAGGGGCGCGACCTGGAGGCGGGGTGCTCCTCTCCGGGCACCCGCTCGGGGACGGAGTGGGCCGTGGCCGCCTACGGCTTCGAGGAATTCACCCGGGGGCCGGTGCGCCTCCAGGCCGGGCTCCGCTTCGACTACCGGAAGGTCACCCCGGGGCGTACCGACTCCATCCGGGTCCGGACGGACCAGGCCCGGATCACCAAGTTCGTGCCGTCGGAGCGGAGCTTCTCCGATGCCTCCGGATCGCTGGCGGCCCTCTGGGACTTCCGCCCCGGCTGGACGGCAGGGGCCTCCGTGGCCCGCTCGTTCCGGTCTCCGGCCATCGAGGAGATGTTCTCCGACGGGCCCCACCTGGCGGACTTCTCCTTCGACATCGGCGAGCCCGCCCTGGACTCGGAGATCGGCCTGGGGTTCGACCTCTTCCTCCGGGCCGACCGGCCGGACCTGAGCCTGGAGCTGGCCGCCTACCTGAACCGGGTGGACGACTACATCTCGTACGTGCCCACGGGAATGACCCGCCGGGAGGTCCGAGACGGATTCGAGCCCTGGTTCATCCCCGTCTTCGAGGCCCGGGGCGAGGATTCGGACTTCATGGGGGTGGAGGGCCGCGTGCAGTGGGAGTTCCTCCCCCGGCTCATCGCCGACGGGACCCTGAACTGGACCCGGGCCACCCGCCGGCAGGACGGCGACCCCCTCTCCTTCATCCCGCCCCTGTCCGGGCAGGCCGAACTCCGCTGGGAAGGCCGCGCGTTCTCGGCGTCGCTGGGGCTCGACGCCGCAGCGGCCCAGAACCGGGTGCCCCGCCCCATCCAGGTGGGAGACCAGATGGAGGAGCCCCAGTCCCCTACCTCGGGGCACGGTACGCTGAACGCCGGCCTGGGCTGGCGAGGCGATTCGGGCCGATTCGTCCACGTGGTCCAGCTCCAGGGCCGGAACCTCCTGGACCGCGAGTACCGCGACCACCTGTCGCGAATGAAGGAGGTGGCCCCCCAGCCGGGCCGCAACCTGAGTCTCACCTACCGGGTGCACTTCTGATGCGCTCCGGACCCCGCCCCGGCAGCGCTGCCGGGCCCGTTTCACCCCGTTCACCCTCACCACCACCCACAGCGAGAACGAGAGACGACACCATGACACGTTCGAACCGTACGCACCGCAGCCGGGCCCACTGGGCCCGACTCCTGGTGGTTCCCGTCGTGCTGGCCTTCGCGGCCTGCGACAGCTCCACCGACCCCATCGACGACAACGACGACAACGGCCACGAGGATGCGGCCCGCGTCACCATCGAGACCCGGGGCGCCGCCAGCGCCCTCCTGGCCGAGTGGATCGACGGCGAGGGCTGGATGGACGCCGACGGCAACTCCATCGACCAGCTCCCCACCCCTGTGGACTCGGAGGCCGAAGGGCTCATCGACCTCATGGTGGGCGGCCCCAACGCCTCCCTCACCGTCACCTTCTTCAATCCCGACGGCTCCGAGGTGGACATGGGGACGGTGAGCCGCGATGACGTGTCCCGGGAGCGGGTCTGCACCGAGTACTCGGCGCGCTACTACCCGCTGGACAACAACACCAGCGTCATCGCCTGGCCCAACACGGCCCACCCCGAGGGCCCCAACCAGAGCTTCCAGTTCGCCGAGCGCCAGAGCGGGCAGCTGGTGGGGATCTTCCACTGTGACCACATCCACCTCTATCCGGAGAGCGCCGGCGAGGTGGACATCGAGTTCCGCCTCTGGCACGGGGACCACAGCGACGGCGAGACGGACCCCATCCGCGTCGTGGTGCAGGAGAACCCGAACCCGGACCGCTTCGAGATCGCGACCCGGGGCCCGGCCAACACCCTCATCGCCGAGTGGATCGAGGGCGAGGGCTGGTTCGACGCCGACGGGAACGCCACCGACGTCCTCCCCACCCCCATCGACGCCGAGGGGCTGGGCCTCACCAGCATGACGGCCGACGGCCCCCGGGCCTCCCTCACCGTCCGGTATTTCACCGGTGGCGAGCAGGTGGCCATCAGCACGCAGGGCCGCGACGACGACACCCGCGAGCGGGTGTGCTCGAGCATCCAGGCCCGCTTCACCATCGGTGAGGGCGACGACTCCATCATCGCATGGCCCCCGCAGGCCCACCCCGACAACCCCGACGGCGAGACGCAGTTTGCCCAGTGGGACCGGGAGGGTGAGCTCATTGCCAACTTCCACTGCGACCACATCCACTTCTACCCGGAGACCTCCGGCGAGGCGGACATCCACTTCCAGGCCTGGAGCGATGGAAGCGTGGTGAAGCAGTCGGCCGGCATCCGCCTGGTGGTCGAGGACTGACCCCGGAGCCGGACCCGCCTGAAGGAGGTCCCCCCCTCCGCAGGCACCCTCCTTCCAGGTCCGCCCCGGCGGTCCGCACCACGGAAGGGATGATCACACGGCGCCCCGTTCGGCCTCACGGCCGGCGGGGCGTTCGTGGTTCGGACAGCGCCTCCCGCACCGAGGCGGGAATCCGCATGGGGCGCCCGTCGGGCCCCACCCACACGGCCACCACCTTCGCCTCCGACACGAGTTCGCCGGGCTCCCGGGTGTCGCCAGCGCCCCCGCCCCCACCCCCCTCGCCGCCGTCCCCGGCCTCAGCGCCAGCCCCCCGCCGCATCACCTGCCGAATCGTCATGGACGAGTTCCGGAACTCGTCCACCCGGGTCTGCACCTCCAGCTCGTCGCCCAGCCGGCACTCGCGCCGGTACTCTACCTCGATGCGCACCACGTGCACGCCCCAGCCCTCCCGGGCCAGCTCACCGGGCGGGAATCCCGCGCCCTCCAGCGCATCGAAGCGCGCCTGCTCGTACCAGTTCAGGAAGACGGCGTGGTTCAGGTGGCCCAGACCATCGAGCTCGTAAGAGCGGACACGGAACGAAGAACTGAATTCAGGGTGCATTCGAAAGGACCTCCCGGGCCGCTTTGTGTTTCAAAATGTTACAGCTGGACGGACAACACCTGTCCGCGGTAGAATCCACACGCGCCCGCCCTTTCCCCGTGGGTTCGGCGCTGCGGCGTCGCCCAGATCCGGAGCCACAGGTGCTGGAGATCGAGAAGGCCCGAGGAACCGAAACCATCCTCCTGGTGGAGGACGACGACGCGGTACGGGCCGTGGCCCGCCGCGCCCTGGATCGGTTCGGGTACCGGGTCCTCCCCGCTGCCCGGGGCGACGAGGCCCTCCACATTGCCCGGCAGAACGACAACCACATCGACCTCCTCCTCACGGACATCATGATGCCCGGCATGAACGGTGTCGAGGTGGCGGCGGAAGTTGCACGGATCCGTCCCGGCATTCAGGTTTTCTTCATGTCGGGGTACGCGGACCAGGACCTGGTGCGTCAGGGCCTCCTGGAGCCGGGCACACACTTCCTCCAGAAGCCCTTCACGCCGCAGGACCTGGCCGAGCAGATCCGACGCATCCTGGACCGGCAACCGAAGGGCTGACCCCCTCCGCGGTGGAACGCCGGGTCCCCGCCCGCATTCCTGACACCCCGGGTCCCCCCCACATGCTCCAGGTCTCCCCCCGGCCCCTCGGCTTCGGAGAGCTCCTCGACGGCGCCTTCACCCTCCTGCGCCGCCACTTCGTCCTCCTCTTCAGCCTGGCCCTCATCCCCCAGGTCCCCGAGATCCTCTACTGGCTGGGGGTCACGGCCCTGGTCCCCCTGGAGCTCCAGACCTTCGCGGGCCTCTTCATCGTCCCCTGGACCTGGGCCATCACGGTCCTCCTCACCGGCGCCCTGGTGCACAGCGTGGTCCACCTCCTCCACGGCGACGCCGAGCCCACCATCCGCGACAGCCTGGTGGCGGGGCTCCAGAACTGGATCCCCCTGGCCGTGGCCTTCATCCTGGTGGTGGTGGCCCTCTCCACCCTCTTCGGCGGTGGCGCCCTGGCCGTGGGGATCTCCGCCGCCACAGGCGTCCTCGTCCTGGGCCCCTTCGGCATCTTCCTGGCTGCACTGGCCGGTGCAGCCCTCCTGGCCGTCATGGCCTTCCTCTTCGCCTCCTTCTTCGCCTTCGCGCCTGCCGTGGTGGTGGAGGACGCCGGCCCCATCCGCTCTCTCGTGCGCTCGTGGGAGCTGGCCTCCGGCGACCGCATCCGCATCCTGGCCATCACCCTCATCGCCTGGATCCTGGTCCTCATCCCCTCGGTGATCGCCACGGTCTTCAGCATCTCGGTGATGGGGTTCGAGGCCTTCTTCAGTGGCGATCCCGAGGCCATGCAGGACAGCTCCCTCTGGGCCACCGCGGTGCTCCAGATCGTGGGCCCCATCCTGAACGCCATCACCTACCCGTTCCTCATGGCCGTCGTCACCCTCCTCTACCTGGATCGCCGGGCCCGCACCGAGGCCCCCGACCTGGCCCGCGCCGTGGACTCCCTGGCCACCGGTGCCCCCGGCGCCGACCCCGCCACCCCCGGCGCCTGACCCCGTGCCCGCCACCACCGCCGCCTCCGGGGCCGATCCCGACGCCCCGGACATCCGCCGCGCCTTCGACGCCGCCTGGGAGGACCCGGCCTTCGTGCGCCGTGAACCCGGCTGGCTCGCCCAGCGCCTGACGGAGCTCCGGGACCGCATCTTCGAGTTCATCCAGGGCCTCGTCCCCGAGCTGGACCTGTCCGAGGGCTGGGCCGCCGCCCTGGGCCAGTTCATGCTCTGGCTCCTGGGCATCGCCGTCGTGCTGGCCCTGGTCTGGGCCGTCCACTCCCTCCTCTCCAGGAAACGCAAGGGGGAGGGCCTGCCGGGCGCCGCCCGCTCCCGGCCCGAATCCGACTCCACGGACCCAGCCGAGTGGGCCCGCAGGGCGGGGGCTGCCGCAGCCGAGGGCGACTGGCGGCGGGCCGCACTCTTCCGGTACCGGAGTGTGGTGCTCCGCCTGGTGGCAGCGGGGCACCTGAGGCCCAGGGAGGGCCGGACCGCCGGCGACCACGCCCGGGAGCTGGCCCGCCGGGCACCGGGGCTCGCCCCGGACTTCCGGGCCCTGGTGCGGGTGCTCCACCCGGTGGCCTTCGGTCCCCGGGACCCCGGGGCCGACGACTACCGGCGCCTGGAGGAGCAGGCGGCCGTCCTGGACCGCCACGCAGACCAGGGGGCCTCGGCTCCGGCGGGCACCGCCACCCCCGCCGAACGCCCCTCGGCCCCGGAGCCCTCCCATGGCTGACTCCGGCGCCCGGCGCACCCGGATCGCCTGGCTGGTGGCGGGCTTCCTGGTCCTCGTCGTGGCCATTGCGGTGGCGAGCCCCCGGGCGGCGCTGGACCAGGACCTGGACCCCCGCATGTCCACCTACCTGGCCACCGACGCCGGGGCCCGGGGCCTCTACCTGGCCCTGGACGAGCTGGGGGTCCCCGTGGCCCGCCATCGCCTGGCCCCCTCCCAGCTCCCCCAGGGGGGCACCCTGGTCCTCCTCCGCCCGTCCATCTCCCCCGACTCCACCGCTGTGGCCCGCCTCCGGGCCTGGACCGAGGAGGGGGGCACCCTGGTCCTGGTCCCCCACCCCGAGGGGGCCTCCCTCCTGGAGCGCCTGGACGTGGGGCTGGCCACGGCCGGGCTGGACGACCCCACCACGGCCCGCGCCAGCCAGGACCCGCCCCACAGCTGGCTGGCCGACGTGGAGGAGGTGCCCGGGGTCACCCGGGTGTGGAGCCGGGTCCCCGAAAACGCCACCCCGCTCCTGGCCACCGACGCCGGCGACCCCCTCCTCCTCCGGATCCCCCTGGGCGAGGGGGGCATCGTGGCCTGGTCCGATGCGGCCCTCCTCCGGAACGAGGCCCTGAAGGAGGACCCCCAGCCGGCCTTCCCCCTGGTGAGGGCCGCCGCCGAGCACGCCCCGGTGCGCTTCGACGAGTTCCACCACGGCTTCAGCGGAGAGGGGAGCCCTGCCCGGACCCTGGGCACCTTCCTCACCACCACCGGATGGGGCCAGTGGACCCTCCAGGGCGCCCTGGCCGCCCTCCTCCTCCTCCTCCTGGCCGGGCACCGCTTCGGCCGGCCCCGGCCCATCCCCCAGGTGCGGGGGCGCTCTCCCCTGGAGCACGCCGACGCCCTGGCCGCCGTCTACCAGAAGGCCTCGGCCCATCGCACGGCCCGGCGGCTCCTCCTGGCCGGGCTCCACCGGAGCCTGGGCCAGCGCCCCACCCCCGAGCTCGTCCTTCCGGCGACGCTCCAGGGCACCCCTGCTGCCCGCCGCCTTGCCCGAGAGTGGGAGCGGGGCGACGATGCAGACCTCGAGGCCCTCAGCGGGGCCATGGACGACTTCCTCTCGGAGGCACGAGGGTGACCGACACCCCCCAGCACGACCCCCACCACCCGCCCCCCCCCCCCGCCCCCCCCCCCCCCGCCCCCCCCCCCGCGGCCCCGGCCGATCCGCCGGCCACCCCCCCGGCCACGCAGATCCTGGACGCCCTCTCCGGCGTCATCCTGGGGCAGGAGGAGGTCCTCCAGCAGATGCTGGTCACCCTCCTGGCCGGGGGCCACGGCCTCATCGAGGGGGTGCCGGGCACGGCGAAGACGCTGGCCGTCCGCTCCCTGGCCGTCACCCTGGAGCTGAGCTTCGGGCGGGTGCAGTTCACCCCCGACCTCATGCCCACCGACCTCACCGGGGTGAACATCCTGGACCAGCGCACCAGCGACTTCGTCTTCCGGGAGGGGCCCCTCTTTGCCGAGCTCCTCCTGGCCGACGAGATCAACCGGGCGCCGGCCAAGACCCAGGCCGCCCTCCTGGAGGCCATGCAGGAGGGCCAGGTCACGGTGGACGGCGAGACCCGCCTCCTCCCCCGGGCCTTCACGGTCTTCGCCACCCAGAACCCCGTGGAGCAGGAGGGCACCTACCCCCTCCCCGAGGCCCAGCTGGACCGCTTCCTCCTGAAGATCGAGGTGGACTACCCGCCCCGGGCCGCGGAGCGGGGGATCCTGGACCGGGCTGCGGACGGCTTCCGGGCCGACCGCACCTCCACCTATGGCCTCTCGCCCCTCCTGGCCGAGGGCGAGCTCCACGAGCTGAGGAGCCAGGTCCGGCAGGTCCACGTGGAGCCCCCGGTGCGGGACTACATCGTGGACATCGTCCGGGCCACCCGGGAAGACCCCAACCTGAGCCTCCCGGCCAGCCCCCGGGCCGGGGTCGCCCTCTTCGCTGCCAGCCGCGCCCTGGCCTTCATCGAGGGCCGGGACTTCGTCATCCCCGACGACGTGAAGGCGCTGGCCCTCCCCGTCCTCCGCCACCGGGTCCGCCTCACCCCCGAGGCCGAGGTGGAGGGGGAGCGCCCCGACGACCGCCTGGTGCAGCTCCTGGACCGCGTGGCGGCGCCCAGCTGAACGTGCGCGCCCCGGGCCTCTCCCTCCTCCCCACCCCCCGCCTGGCCGGCCTCGTCCTCCTGGCCGGCGCGGGCTTCGTGGCGAGCCCCATGGCCGGAGCCGCCGCCAACGCCCTCCTGGCCGTCGTCCTGGTGGTGGAGGCCGTCCGCCTCCTCCGCATCCCCACCCCCCGGGTGGAGCGCCGGGTGCCGGGCCGCATCGACCTGGGGGGCCGGGGCACGGTGGAGCTCTCCCTGGAGGGCCTCCCGGGGCTGGCCGTCCGCTGGATCGACGACCCGGGCCCGGGGATTGCCCGCCGCCCCGACGAGCCCCGCCGCGTGGTCCTGCCCCCGTCGGGCTTCGCCGAGGACCAGGTGGAGATCGAGGGCCTCCGGAGGGGGCATTCGTGGATGGGCACGATCCACCTCCGGCTCGAGGGGCCCATGGGCCTCCTCCTGCACCGCCGACAGCTCGCTGCCAGCGAGGCAGAGCGGGACCCCGTGTCGGTGCAGCCCGGGCTGAGGGCGCTGGCCCGGCAGCGGATGCCCGGCCTCCGCCACCTCCGGGCCCCCGGGGCCCATCGCCTCCGCCACCAGATGGGGGGGAGGGAGTTCGCCCGGCTCCGGGAGTACGTGAGGGGCGACGACCCCCGCACGGTGGACTGGAAGGCCACGGCCCGGCGGGGCGACGTCATCGTCCGGGAGTACGAGGCGGAGCGCAGCCAGAACCTCATGCTGGTCCTCGATGCCGGGCGCCTCATGACGGAGGCCTTCGAGGGGCGGGAGCGGCTGGACGAGGCCCTGGCCGCCGCCCTGGTCCTGGCCGACACGGCCCGCACCCGGGGCGACCAGGTGGGGGTCCTCCTGGTGGCGGACACGGTGCAGGCCTTCCTCCCCCCGGGGCACCATTCCATGTCGAGGATCGCCGACGTGCTGGCCTCGGTGGAGGCCCGCCGGGTGGAGCCCGACTACCCCCGGGCCTTTGCCCTCCTGGGCCGCCGGCTCAAGCGCCGCTCCCTGGTGGTGGTGTTCACCGATGTGGTGGACCCCAAGACCTCCCGGACCCTCCTGGCCCACCTGGGCTCCAGCGCCCGGCGGCACCTCCCCCTGGTGGTGGCCATGCGGAACGTGGCCATGGAGGCCGTGGCGGCGGCACCGGCCCGGGGGCTGGACGGGGTGTACCGGCGGGTGGCGGCCCGGGAGCTCCTGGAGGAGCGGGCCGTGGCCCTGGCGGCCATCCGGAGGCAGGGGGTGCTGGTGGCGGACGTGCGCCCCGGCGATGCCGTGGCCGAGGCGCTGGCCCGCTACTCCGAGGTGAAGCGCCGCGGTCTCCTCTGAGGCCTGCGCCCTCCCCTGACCGCTTCCCCTGGCCGCTGTGCCCTCCTCCCGGTGGGAGGGACGCAGCCGGCGGCTATTCCTCCGGGGGGTCCTGGTCCGGGTCCTCGTCCTCGTCGGCCCCTGCCAGGAGGAGCCAGGGGAAGAGGACGAGCCCCGTCCCGATCCCGAAGGCGATCTTCGCGCCCTCGCTCAGGTGGGGGGAGGGCGACACGAAGCCCTCGATGATCCCGGCAATGACCAGGATGATCACCACGCCCCCCATGATGGAGATGGCCTCCCGGGTCCGCTCCATGAGGGCGTCGGCCCGGCTCCGGCGCCCGGGCATGAGGATGGCGGAGGCCATCCAGAGGGCCGCCCCCCCGGCCAGGCAGATGGCCGTGAGCTCGAGGACGCCGTGGGGGGCCACGAAGGCCCACAGGTGGAGGCTCTGCCCCTCGAAGTGGAAGGCCGACCCTGCGGCCCCCAGCATGACGCCGTTCAGGACCAGGATGGCCACGGTGCCCAGCCCGGCCAGGAGGCCCCCGGCAAAGGCCATGAAGGTGACCCGCACGTTGTTCGTGAGGATGGACGCGGCGGCCAGGGGCTGCTCGTCCTCGGCAATGACGGCCTCTCCGTATCCGATCCCCTGGGCCCGCTGGCCCTCGGCGGCCCGGGCCCGCTCCAGGAGGGTGGCGGGGGTGACCCGCTCGATCCGCTCCTCGTTGCCTGCGGTGGCGGCGAAGGTGACCAGGCCGGGGCCGTAGAAGAGGGCCGTGGCCAGGAGGATGGGGGCCCAGCAGCGCCGGACCGTGCGGGGGACCCCGCTCCGGAGCCAATGCCAGGCCTTGCCCACCGAGCGGGTGGGGGGCCGGTACAGGAGGTTGTGGCCCCGGCCCACGGCGTCTTCCAGGAAGGCCAGGAGGGGCTGGGAGCCCCGGTACGTGCGGGCCCGGGCCAGGTCGGCGGTGACCTCGCGGTAGAGGGACGCGAACTCCGTGAGGTCGTCCTCCTCCAGGCGGGGAAGGCCCCTTTTTCGGGCGTCGGCCAGGAGGCGGTCCCAGGCCTCCCAGCGGGGGCGCTGGCGGCGGAGGAGGGAGGCGGCGGCCGGCGAGCCGGCGCCGGAGGCCTGCCCGCTGGTGGCCCTGCGCCCCGACTCGGCCTGGTAGAGGGCCAGGAGGGCCTCCTCGGCGGCCGGCCCGCCCCGGGCGGCCTCGATGGCCTGGGGGGCCAGCTCCAGGTGCGTGGCCAGCTGCCGGGCCAGCCGGTCCGTGATCCGGGCCCGGGCCTTTGCGGCCAGGCTGCCCCGCTGGAGGGCCCAGCTCCGGAGGACGGCGTAGGCGTCCTCGTCCAGGACGGGGGCCTCCCGGACGTCGGCCTCTGCCGGGAGGCTCTCCGTGGTCCGCTCCCGGATCACCACCGTGCCTGCCGCCAGGTCGCCGGGGCGCTGGGCCCGGGGGTGGAAGAGGATGAAGAGCCCGCCCACGAGCCCGGTGATGCCGGGCTGGAGGTCCACGATGCGCAGGAGGTTCCGGATGGCGGACCCGGGGAGGGTGAGGGGGAAGCCGTTTCGGTACACGACCCTGAGGCCCATCCAGCGCTTGCCCGGGGTCTGGCCGTTACGGAGGCCCTCGAAGGCAATGAAGTAGCCCCACACCAGGGCAAAGACCACCACGCTGGAGATGGCGATGACCCACGGCATGCCGGCCTCGATCCCCACCCGGAGGGCCACGTCCACCAGGACCACCAGGGTGAGGACGGCCAGGAGGATCAGGGCCGTGGTGATGATGAGGGCGTCCAGGACGAAGGCCACGAACCGGGAGCCCGGCCCGGCGAGCTCGTAGCCCACGGCCACCTGCTCGGGGGTCTCGAACTCCACCTGCCGGTGGCGGAGGTCGTCCCGGGAGGGGGAGGACGCGGACTGGGGCGTGGGGGACGCCGCCCCGGGAGTGGTCTTGGCCATGGATTCGAACGTACCCCCGGGGGGGGTGGTTCGTCCATTGGGGGTAGCTGAGAGTGGCTCAAGAAGAGTGCCGGAAGCGCAATTATATAAATAACTAATATTATATACAATACTAATACTGCGGTCGCAGGCAGGTCGTCCAAGACAGGCTCCTCGCTGTATTTACGGGTTGGACGTGTGGGAGCTTGCCGTGCATGAGGTAGCTCATGGCGGTGAGGGACTCCACGGTTCGTGCGAAGCGGGCCATGGGCTCGATGCCGGACTG
>REBX01000070.1 GCA_007692505.1 Gemmatimonadales bacterium
GCGGGGGGGGGGGGGGGGGGGGGGGGGGGGGGTGGGGGGGGGGGGCCCCCCCGGGGGGGGGGGGGGGGCCGGCCCTCGGCTCACAATCGCCTCCGGCCCCGGGCCCGGCCCCTTCGCGTGTATGGTTTTCGCCGATAATGGTGAAGATCCTTCAACGGGACAGGCCGCAGCCGCTGCGTGTAGAGTTCTGCCGAATAGTGGCGAAAATCCGCACAATGGCTGGGGTGGGGCGCGGCTGGGGCGCGGCTGGGGCGTGGCTGGGCTGATTCGGGGCGGGCGGCAGGACCGCCCTCGAGGCGAAATGATGGATGGCGGGCGGCAGAGCCGCCCACCACCTATTAGTTTTTTGTATAATACGTTCTTTGGGCATCCCGGCGTATGAGTATTTCATATAATCTGCTTCGAGAAGTTGTCTGGCGACGCTTCGGCCCCGGACCCGCCACCATCCCCCCCAACCCTACCTCCTGGAGTTGAGCTTCCGGGCCGTCTGAACATCGGCGGCCAGGAGCTCTGCGTCGCCCTCCCAGCCCCAGAGCGTCTCGAACCTCACGGGGAGCCGCATGACCAGGTGCTCCACCCAGGCCAGGCCGGCCAGAGTGGCCAGGAGGAGGAGCGAGACACCCTCGAAGGTGCCGGGGGCCGTCCAGCCCGCCACGCCCAGGGCGGCGGCCCCCACCCCGATGGCGGCCAGGGAGAGGGTGTGGAAGACCCCGGCCGGTCGGGGGGGCACAAGGGAGGCCAGGTGGGCCAGTCGGGGCGGGAAGAGGTGCCGGTTCGGGTTCGGGACGCCCACGAAGAGGTTCAGCTTGGCCAGGAGCCGCATGATCCAGAGGAGGAAGAAGGTCTGGAAGGCCACGGCATTTACTGCCCCCAGAGAGATGACCCCCAGGACCAGGACGGTGGCGGCCAGCGCTACCTCGTGATGGAGGATCGTGCCCACGGCGTGCCGGAAGCGGCGGAATCCGGACACCTTGTCCGGCAGGGGGGTGCGGACGGGACCCGTCACCACCCCGGAGAGGAAGGCCAGCTCGTGCCAGGCCCACAGTAGTACTCCGATGCCGAAGCCCATGAGGGCGCCGGAGATGCCTCCGGTGTCCCGGATGGCGACGGCCCCGGCCCCTGCAGCCACGGCAGCACCCGAGGCCCCCACCAGGAGGATTTCCCGCTGGGCCCCCCGTGTGGCAGCTCGGGCCAGGAGGAGGAGGAGGCCGGTGCCCCCCCACCAGGCGACCAGGGCCACGGCCACGGCAGCCACCCGGTCCAGGGGGACTCCGCCCAACAGTCCGCTCATGCCGGCTGGAACCAGGGAGCCTCGCCGGCGGCGTGGTCCGTCACGTCGGTTACACCCGTGAGGGCCGGGACGGCCTTTCGGAGGATGCGGGCCACCACGTCCTCCAGGGTCCCCCGGGCTGCGGCACAGCCCTGGCATCCGCCGCTCATCTCCACCTGGGCCACGCCTGCCTCGGTCACGGCCAGGAGGTGGACGGCGCCGCCATGGCTCTCCACCAGGGGGTTCACGCGGTTCTCCAACTCCCGGAGGACGGCGGAGACGAGCTCCGGGTCGCCCTTTGGCGGGGTGGAACGGACCCGGGTCGAAGCTGCGCCACCACAGGCGTGGAGACCTGCGGCGGCCCGGGCGTCGTCGGGTCTGGAAAAGGCCTGCCCTTCGTTCAGGACAGGAAGGTCGCCCGTCCGTGGGGACGGGGCAGGCGAAGACGGGCCCGGGGCACGCGAACCCGAAGGTCCGGCCTCCCGCACGAGGAAGCCCCGGAACCCGCGTTCTTCACCAAAGTGGATCTCCTGCCCATCGAGTTCGAGGGCGGTCCCTGCGGTGCACCGCACCGTCAGGGGACTCGCCTCCAGATCGAACTCGCCCTCGCCGGGGGGCTCGGCCTCGCCTGTGAACCGGAGTTCCAGGTCGAACTCCCCGTCGTCGGCCCGGGTCGCCCGGACCACCACCACCGATGGCTCCTCCGAGGCGGCCTGGGGGGCCTCCTGCAGGAAATCATGGAGGGCCTGGTGCGCCTCTCGGGAGAAGCGGGGGGTTGGTAGGGGCCGAATCACGAGATCACTCCGGGGTCTGAAGGTGGGTCATCAGTCCTGGTCGTCGTCCTGCTGGTCCTGCGGTGCCGTCCGCGCTTCGGAAGGATGGAGGCCCAGTGCACGGGCCGCCTGTCCAGCCGACATCATGGCCGGTGTGCCCGGGTTGTATTCCGGGCTCCCGGGGTGGGGGTCCCCGATGCGCTGCAGTCCGGGCCAGAGCTCGGCGTTCGTGGCCGGCAAGCCGTACTGGGGCACGTATGCCCCGGCGTGGCAGGTGGCACACTGCATCTTGGGGCCGTCGCCCAGCACGCCCCGCTGGTCGTCGGGCCAGTGGGGGTCCAGGGGCGCCATGTACTCCTGATTCATGTGGCGCGTCATTCGCACGCCGCGGAGGGCCTGCACGCGCTGCGGCGGGCTCTCCTCCCAGTCGCTGAAGCGGGCCGAGGTGTGGCAGTACGTGCAGTTCACCCCGAGCTGCTCCGACATGTCGATCATGAGCCAGTAGAGGTGCCGGGTGTCCCAGATGTCCCGCTCGTTGTCGGAGTCCCCGCTGAGTGCGTTCTGCGAGATCACCCGGATGCCCTCCTGGTCGGAGTAGTAGCGGTTGTAGTCCACCGTGTCCGGATTCGGGTCGTAGAACCAGTAGTTCGCCGGCTTGGTCTGGCCCTGGTGGCAGGTCCAGCAGTTCACGCCGGCCTCCCCCACGTGGCTCTGCCAGTTCTCGTTCAGGTCCTGCGTCATCCGGATCATGTCCCGGGAGACGACCTTCGTGTAGATGTCGTCCGACACGAAGTTCACCTCGCCGTCGTCCTCGATGACGTGGCAGTAGTTGCACCCCTGCCCGGTCTCGGCAGCCACCCACGTGGTGAGGGCCAGCATGGTCCGGTTGAACTCCTCCTCGCTGAGGTGCCCCAGGACCTGGACGTTCTCCCAGGTGCCCTCCGGTGCCGGCTCCTGGTCGGAGGCCGGTGTGTCGGGAACAGTGGGGACCCGCTCGGCAATGGCGTTCACCGAGTCCTGCAGGGTGCGGGGATTGGCGATGTGCTCCATGCCCACGCCCCGGAATCCGGTCTGGACCGCGTCCACCGGGGGCCGTTCGCAGCCGGTGAGCAGGAGGAGTCCTCCTGCGGCCAGGCAGGCGAGGTATCGGATCTTCATCGGCCCATCTCCGGGTTGTTGGTCAGCTCGGCAAAGGAGAGTCGAACATCCGTGCCGGGCAGGTTCACGCCCTCCATCATGGAGGTCTCGAGCCCCGGTGGTGTGCCTGCCGGCACCTCCCACCAGTCCCCGTCCACTTCACCCGGCTCCACCGGGACCGCCGGATCTCCCCAGACCTCGGGGTACTCCGGCACGAGTCCGTGCTGCTGGCCCCAGAGGTACCAGTTGTCCACCGCCGTGCCCGTGAGGACGATGCCGATTCCTCCCGTGATCACGGTGAGGACCGCAAACCACCAGGCCCACCTGTGGATGGACTCCATGGTGGCGTTGAACCCCATGGTCCAGCGCCAGAAGAGCTGGCTGCGCTCTGCCGCCGTTCCCCGGTCCGTGATCTGGTCGATCTCCCGGTCCGCGCCCAGCTTCGTCAGCGCCAGGATCGTCCCGGCGTGCATGGCGAAGAGGAGGGCCGACCCGTAGAGGAAGACGATGGACAGCATGTGGAACGGGTTGTAGAAGAGGTTCCCGTAGCGAATGCTGAATGCGGCGGTCCAGTCCAGGTGGGGGAAGATCCCGAAGGGGACCGCCTCGGCCCAGCTGCCCATGAGGACGGGCCGGATGAAGCCCAGCACCAGGTAGAGCCAGATGGCGGCGGCAAAGGCCCACGCAACGTGGGTCCCCAGCCCCAGGGCTCGGGCCCGGGTGTACATCCTGGCCCACCACAGGAGGATGGAGGCGGTGAGGAGAGCGCCGCAGAGGATCCACCAGCCACCCTCGTTCAGGGGCGGGATCCTGAGGCCCCACTCCCGGGTGGGGGGCTCCACGGCGAGCCAGGGGAGCTGCCGGACGAACTGCACCGGGTCCCAACCCACCGAGGCCCACATGACCAGGCCCATGAGGACGATGGAGAGGCCCCCTGTGATGAGGGCCAGGATTCCCAGCCAGCCCAGGTATACGGGTCCGATCTGCGCATCTCCGATCTTCCCCAGCCAGTAGGAGAATCCCGAGTCGGGGATCCGGTTCTCCGGGTCGTCGATGTCCAACCCGGGGTCCGGGGCGTGGCGCACCTGCACCTGGTTGAAGAGGTTCTGATATTCAGCCATGGTCTCGCCTCAGCTCCAGATGGGAATGTTGAGCCACCAGCTCCACCACTCGGGCCAGCCGCGGGTCCAGAAGGGGCCGCTGATCACGATGCAGATGGCGCTCCAGATCCCGGCGTTCAGGGCCAGGAAGAGCCCCAGGCGGTGGATGCCCACCGCGACGATGGAGTAGCCGATGGTGTCCCGGAAGTAGGAGTTCTCGTGCTCGCTCGTCTTCACGGACTGGCCCTTCTTGGGGCTCGTCACGGAGAGGATGAGGGAGCCGTGGAGCCCCAGTGCGAACGTCGTGGTGAAGAAGAAGCTCACCGCGAGCATGTGCGCCGGGTTGTAGTGGAAGTGCAGGTACTGGTATCCGACGTTGGACACCCAGTCCAGGTGGGAGATGATCCCGTACGGAAAGCCGTGTCCCCAGGCGCCCATGAGCACCGGCCGAACCACGACCAGCGTCACGTAGGCCAGGATGGCGACTCCGAATGCAACCGGGATGTGGTATCCCATGCCCAGCTTCCGGGAGATCTCGGCCTGGCGGAGCGCCCAGCACACGAATGCCCCGATGGCGCAGACCGTGATGGCCTGCCACAGCCCTCCCTCCATCATGGGAGCCAGCCCGAGGCCGTACTCCAGGGGGGGAGGGGCTATGCTGATCTGCCACAGGTTCCAGGTCTGGCTCGCCAGCCCCTCGCCCACCGCGGCACCGTACACGCAGAGCGCGGTGCCCAGGGTGGCGAAAAAGATGGTGAGGACCCCGAAGAATCCCACATAGAAGGGCCCGATCCAGAAATCGAACAGGTCCCCCCCGATGAGGGTGCCCCCTCGGGTTCGGTACTTCTTTTCAAAACTCAACATCGCCATCGTCGTTCTCCCGATGAGGGCGGGCCCGGTGCTGCCGGCAGCACCGGCGTGGTCTCCGGTCGGAACATCCCCTGGGGGACGTCCTGGCGCGTCGGCGCCCTGGTGATCAATTCAGTTGTCCACGCGGGCGTGCGGGCTCGCGGTCCGTCCATTCCGATCCCTTCGGTGGTTCGGGGTCCGGTCGTGCATGGTCCTGCAGGGGTGCCGTTCCGGTGAAGGAGACGACACCGGGGTGGCGCCCGGGGGCTCCCCATGTGGGGAAGGCCCCCCCGGGCCCACGGTGCCCGGTCCGGCTAGAGGGCCGGGGGCAGCGGGGTCATATCGGCCACCGCAGCCGCTGTGGGCGCTCCTTCGCCGTCGAGCCAGTTGAACCGGTCCGTGCTCAGGAGGATGAAGTGGATGGTGAACGCCAGGACGCCCAGAAACGAAAACAGGGCGATGAGCGTCCTCCGCGGATCAAAGATCAGCCATACCTTGTACATGACTCTTTCTCCGGCTCGGGGGCATCAGCCCCAGGGACGCCAATTCCAGGCGAGGACATGGGCGATGAGCGCCACCACCGTGAAGGCGGTGAAGGAAGCGATGAAGAACTTGTTGAACTCCTTCGCCTCCGACTCGCTGAGGCCCGACAGACTCCCCGAATGCTCGTGTTCCGACATGAGATACCTCCTGTCTTGGAAATGAACTTGGCCGAACCCGAAGCGGTGGGTCCTTCGGGGAAACGACCCCCACCCCACGGTCCGACACCGGTGGCAGACCCGCGCCGGAGTGGCGCCTGGCCCTGCGGATCGAAACGAGGAGAAGGACCATGAAGTCCCCCCCTCCCCCGAACCGTCCTGCATACGGCGCCACCGGGGCACCGTACGGTGAGGCCGGCCGTCTCGTCGACGCCGGCGGCGTGCAGTGGCACGTCGCCCGACTCGGATCCGGCCCGCCTGTCCTGCTCCTGCACGGAAGCGCGTCCTCCATGCACGCCTGGGGCGGCGTGGTGTCGGCGCTTCGAGGTGATTTCGAACTCGTCCTGGTGGACCTGCCCGGGCACGGGCACTCCTCCACCATGCCCCGCAGGGGCTCCGTCCGTCTGGACGGTCCCGACGACGTGGCGCGGGCGCTGGGTGCACTCCTCCGTGCCGAGGGGGTGGAGCCCGTGCTGGCTGCCGGGCACTCCGCCGGGGCCGTCCTGGCCATCCGGGCCGCAGCCCGGGGCTGGCTGGCCCCCGGCACGCGCCTGAAGGGCCTCCTCCTCCTGAATCCGGCCTTCGGGGACCGGGATCGATACCTGCCCCCCATCGTGGCCCGTCCTGCGTCCGCCGTGGCCACGAGCGGGGTGGCGGGCCTGGTGGGGGCGTCCCTCTTCAGGCACCTCCCCCTGGCCGAGACCCTCCTTCGTTCCACGGGGTCGGTCGTGTCCCGGGAGACCCGGGACCGGTACCGGCAGCTCCTCTCCGATCCGGCCCGTGTCCAGGGCGTGCTCCGGCTCATGGCCGGCTGGGATGCCGGCGGGGCCGGCCACGAGGCCCGGTCCCTGGACATTCCCGTCCGCATCCTCACCGGGGCCCGGGACCGCTGGGTGCCCCCGGCGGTGGTCCGGGAGTACGCCGGCACCCTCCCCGTGACCGAGCTTGCGGCTCGGGGCCACCTCCTGCCCGAGGAGGATCCCGGGGCCGTGGTCCACGCACTCCGCGCCCTGGCCCGTGAGGCCGGGGTGGGGAAGGGCAGTGGAGGGGAGGGGGCGGAGTAAGACCATCTCAGGCGGCCTCCCCCAGCGTCCGCCGGGCCGCGTGGACCCGGTCCGGGGTGACGGCGTCCTCGTCGGCGGATCGGGTGGCTTCCTCCGCGGCATCCCGGATCCGCTTCGCCACCGAGATCCGCACCAGGGGCGCGTGCTCCCGGAGGAGTTCGTCCAGCGCCTCCCGGGCCTCGTCCGTCCAGGGCAGCGTCTCGCCGGAGGGCTTGGCCAGGGTGGCCGTGCTCCCCGAATCCATGTCTGTCCCCAGGGGGATGATGTGGAAGAGGGCGTCGAATAGGGCGTTGCAGATCTCCTGCACGAGGTAGGTAGCGCCGGAGTAGCCCATGAAGGGCGTCCCCGTGTGCCGTCGCACCACCGCGCCGGGGAAGGAGGCCGGGATGTACTGGGTCCGGGCCCCCTTCTCGGCCAGGTACATGCGCTCGTTGAAACTGCCCAGCAGGATGAGGGGCGGCCGCTCGTGGAGGGCCTCCCGGATCTCCTGGTGGTCCGTCTTCGCACCGGCAATCCGGGAGCGGGCCAGGGTGCAGGGCATCCCCAGGTCCTCCTCGAAGAAGTTGCGGATGCCCCGGGTGTACGTGTCGTTCGCCACCACGGCGTACGATGAAGTGGCGAAGAAGTCCTGGGTCACGCTCCGGTAGAGGTCCCAGATGGGCTTGAGCGTGGTGTGCTTTTCTTCCTCGATGAAGCCCGAGGGGTCCGTCCCGGCGGCCTCGCCCAGCGCCTCCAGGAAGCGGGTGGTGGAGGAGAGCCCGATGGGGGCCTGCAGGTAGGGCACCTCCAGCTCCTCGCAGAGCTTCCGTCCGAACTCCCGATACATGCAGACGTTCACGTCGGCATCGGCCAGGGCGGCGACGTCATCCACGTGGCTCCCCAGGGGGAAGACCATGTTGACCTCGCAGCCCGCACCCTCGATGAGCCGACGGACCTCCTTCAGGTCCGAGGGCATGTTGAAGGTCCCGTACATGGGCCCGATGATGTTCACCAGGGGCTTTTCGGAGGTGCGCTTCTTCCGGTTCCGGGCCTTCTTCTTCCCGAACTGGGTCCAGAGCCAGTAGAGGGCCCGGTCCCCGCTCTCCCACTGGTCCTCGTCGATGGTCCGGGGCAGGAAGCGCAGGAGGTTCGTTCCCTCCGGCACCACGCCGCCCCCGATCATCTCGGCAATGCTTCCGGTGA
Organism: Gemmatimonadales bacterium; assembly: GCA_007692505.1. Taxonomy (GTDB): domain Bacteria; phylum Gemmatimonadota; class Gemmatimonadetes; order Longimicrobiales; family Gaopeijiaceae; genus REBX01. The sequence goes on from REBX01000070.1 coordinate 8,074, forward strand.
CCACCACGGCGGGTTGGTCCGGGTCCAGCGTCTCGTTGGCGCGCTTGAGGGCATCCTCCGTCCCCGACATGGAGAGCTCGTCCTCCCCCAGCCCGGTGACCCGGATGGGGAGTTCGTGGGGAGGGAGGGCGTCCGTGTAGTGGAGCACCGACGTCACCGGGAGGTTTTCGCACCCCACGGGCCCGTCGATGATGACCTGCAGCCCGCGGATCGCCGTGAAGGCGTACACGGAGCCCCAGTAGCCCCCGGCGCGGTCGTGGTCCAGGACGAGCATCAGGCGGCCCCCCTCGTGCTGCAGGAGCTGGAGCTGGCCGCGGCCTTCTCGTGCGCCTTCGACGGGCTCGTGCCCGGCATGGCCTTCTTCTTTTTCGCGCCGGTGACAGCCTTCCCGCCCCGGCCCCGGGCGTTTCGCTCCTTCGCCGACAGCTTCCGCTCGGGCACACCGTCAAAGCCGTAGCCCGCGGTGTGGCCCGTGCCCACGCCGTCGAAGAAGGTCCGCATGCGGTTCAGCCGGCCCCGGCCTTCCACCGCTCCTGCGATGACCTCGGCGATCCCGCCGGCCCCGGCGGGCCCGAAGAGGGGCCGGGCCGAGATCAGGTTCGTGAAGTAGAGGGCGGGCGTGCCCTCCTCCTTGGCCGACTGGACGGTGGGCGTGGTGCCCAGCACCAGATCGGGGTTCACGTCGCGGGCGGCGGCCCGGTCCTCCTCCAGGGAGGCTCGGTACTGCACATGGGTGCCTCGGGCCTCGAGCCACTCCCGGTCCGGATCGCTCCACTTCGACCGGGGCAGGGCGCTCCCCACGTACGGCACCTCCGCGCCGGCCTCCACCAGGAGCCGGGCCACCAGGAGTTCGGAGCCCTCGTAGCCCGACACCACGATGCGGCCCTTCACGGCCTGCTTCGCCAGGGCTCCCCGGGTCATGGCCACGGCCCGGTCCACGGCAGCCCCGATCTTCTTCTCCGGGGCATCGAGCTGTTCGCCAATGGCCCGGAGCCAGGCGGCCGTGCCTTCCACGCCCACGGGGGCCGAGCCCACCACGGGCCGACCTGCCGCCTCGAACTGCCGCACCGAGCGCACGTAGAAGGGGTGGACGGCGGCAATCACGTCGCTGTCCAGCGCCTTGTAGAGCTCCCTCCACTCCCGGGGGGGGATGACCGTTCCCACAGCGGCGCCCAGGGGCTCCAGGAGGCTGTTCACCACCATGGGATCGGCGGGGAAGAGCTCGCCCAGAAGGGTGACGGACGGCTTGCCCTCCACCAGGTCGCTGGGCCTGGCCACCGGGCCCGCTTCGGCCTCGGTGCGGGCGTACTTCAGGAGGGCCCCGGCCAGGACGTCCTTCGCCTCGGCATGGGTGGGCACTCCGAAGCCCGGCACGTCGATTCCCACGATGCGTACCCCGTTGATCTCCCTGGGCAGGAGGTCCAGGGGGACCCCCGATGCCGTGGGGATGCAGAGGTTCGTCATTACGATGGTGTCGTACTGCTCCGGGTCCGCCAGCTCCTCCATGGCCGCCTTGATGTCCTCGAAGAGGGCACCGGTGACCAGCGACTCGGAGTTGAAGGGGACGTAGCCCACCGTCCGCCGGGCCCCGTAGAAGTGGGAGGTGAAGGTGAGGCCGTACACGCAGCAGGCCGATCCGGAGAGGACCGTGGCCGTGCGTCGCATCCGGAGTCCCACCCTCAGCGATCCAAAGGCGGGGCACATGCCCTGGGGCTGGTCGTGGGGCCCCAGGGGGTAGTCCTCCCGGAGCTCCTCCAGCGCCTCGTTCCGCTCACCGGCATCCTTCGCCGCCAGGAGCCGCTCGGCGCCGCCATGACAACCGCCGCCGGCGGGGAGCCCTTCCGGCGTCGCCGCGCCTCCCCGGGCCGCCGTGTCCCCGGCACCGCCGGGTCCGTCGCCGTTCTGGGCCGGGTCCGCGGGGGGCGCGGACTTCGAAGCCCCACCGGAGCCACCCACCACGGGAAGGGTGCGCACCGGCCGCTTCGCCGTGGCCACACCGCCCCCCTCGCCGGGGGTATCGCCGGCGGTCTCGTCGGGAGTCCGGGCCTGATCCGGGGCCTTGGCAGGGGCCCCTGCCGAAGTCGAGTTCGAGTTCTTCATGTCTGCCCCCCTCACACCGTCTCGTAGACGACTTCGAGGGTCTCCCGGGGCACGTGGTCCTTGCCCATCATGTCGGCCACGCTGGCCGGCGTCAGAACCACATCCCGCCCCACGTCGTCACCCTTGAACAGGTCAAGGAGCTCGTCGTGGGTCAGGGTGTTGGGCTGGAGGGGAGGCGCGTTGGCCACCCCCTCGCCCAGCTCCTCGAACATGGAGGCCCAGCGGCTGCCGGGCTTCCCCACGATCTCGTAGTTCGCCGACTTCCTCCGGATGTCGTCGTGCTGCGGGATGGCGGAAAGGACGGGGATCCCCACCTTGTCCGCGAAGGCCTGAGCCTCCCCGGTGCCATCATCCTTGTTGATGACCAGGCCGGCCACACCCACGTTCCCGCCCATCTTCCGGAAGTATTCCACGGCGGAGCAGACGTTGTTCGCCACGTAGAGGCTC
>REBX01000280.1 GCA_007692505.1 Gemmatimonadales bacterium
CAGCGCATCGGGAGGACCGGGCTTCCCGGCCGCGAAGCTGGAGTTCATCCTCAAAAGGACCGGGCGGCGCGGCCACGAAGCTCGAGTTCGACTCCGGCAGGCACCAGCGATCCGGGTCCGGGAAGCGACGTGTGCAACTCCGTTCATTATCGGCCGCAACCGCACGCGCGAAGGGGGTGGGCTGGGCGTGGGCTTTGCTGGGCGTGGCCCGGGCCGGGCTCGGACCACGCCTGGAAGGGCCCGGAAACCGACTACGCCTATACAAAATACTCATAGCCGCGCGGACGGGACAGGCATTTATACAAAATACTCATGACGACGGGCTCATGCCGGGTTTGTTATACAAAAGACGAATAGGCGGAAGGCCGCGGCGCCCGAGGTCCATGAACGAGGAAGCCCCCACACCCGAACGGATGTGGGGGCTTCCAGGTCTTCGTGCGGTCCACCCTGTGTGCCCGCGGTGAGACCGCGGCGCGCTCGCCGGTGTCCACACGCAGCGTGCCCGTGGTCAGGGCAGCACGCCGGCGGCGACCCGGCTCAGGCGTCTCCCAGCTCGGCGAGGCGCATCTCGAAGTACCCGCGGAGCTGGGCGTTGTCCACTTCCTTCTCCACCAGGGCCTGGTAGGCCGAACGGGCGGCTGCCGTGTCTCCGGCGGCGAGGCTCGCACGGGCGACCCCTCGGAGGGCTTCCTTCCGCTGGAAGGAGAACTCGGCCCGATCCTCCAGCTCACGGAAGACGGTGAGGGCCTCCTCCCACTCCTCCGCCTCCTCGTGGGCAGTGGCCAGGAGGAAGGTGGCCTGGACCTCCAGGGAGCCCCGGTAGGACGGTGCGACCTCACGGAGCGTCCGGATGGCCTCGGCAACGTTCCCCTCCCCCAGGTGGATCTCCGCCAGCATGAGCCGGGCCTCGATTCCGTACGGGGTGCCGGAGAAGCGCGCCAGGTACGTCTCCAGCTCGGAGACCGCCTCCTCTGCCGAACCGGCCATCATGGCGGACTGCTGGACCACCTCGAGCTGGGCGGCGGCTTCGGCGTACTGGCCGGTCCGCTGCTGCCAGAGGTAGAGCCCACCCACCACCAGGACCACCAGGGCCACTCCGGCGATGAGGACGGTCTGGGCATTCCGGCGAGCCCAGCCCACGAGCACGAGGATGCGCGCGGTGAAGGCATCGTCCGCGGTGCCCTGGGGACGAGGGGCACCGTCGGGGCGCTGCTGGCCGGTGGGCCGTTGGGGTCGCTTGGCCATGAAAGTCGCTGGAGGGTTCGTGGATTCAGGCTCCGCGGGGCCCCGTTCTGGCAGGCCGGGCGGAAAATCGGCAACATAGCACGGAAATGTACCCGGGGAGGGTCGGAGGGTCAACGCGGCCATGCGCTTCCCATGCCGGGATGCCATCTTCTCCGGGTTCGGACCCATTGGCCCGGGTGCCCTTCCCCATTCGGGGCGGGTCCCCTTCCCCACCATTTGTAGGGTCAGTCCCCCTACCTGGAGCGAGAACACCATGAGTCGCCTCCTCTTCCTCTTCGGGGCCGGAGCCGGGTTCCTGGCCGTGGCGCTGGGCGCCTTCGGAGCCCACGCACTCCGCGACCGACTGGACCCTCGCATGCTGGAAGTCTTCGAGGTGGGGGTCCGCTACCAGCTGGTGCACGCCGTGCTCCTCGTCGTGGTGGCCGTCCTCCTGGCCCGGAGCGGGGACGGGTGGTTCCTGGGCGCCGGGATCGCCCTGGTGGTGGGCATGGTCTTCTTCTCGGGGAGCCTCTACGGGCTGTCCCTGGGGGGCGTACGCTGGCTCGGGGCCGTGGCGCCCGTGGGCGGGACCGCCTTCCTGGTGGGATGGGCCCTCCTGGCCGTGGGTGGATGGCGTCTCCTGGGAGGCGCAGGGGGCGCGGCACCATGACCCCCGACACGGGGGCCGGCGCCCACCCGGAGGACTCGGGACGAGCACCCCCTCCCGAGCTGGAGCAGGCCCGGGACGAGCTCGCACGATCCCGGGGCGTGGTGGTCCTCACGGGGGCGGGGATCAGTGCGGCCTCGGGCATCCCCACCTTTCGGGATGCCGGCGGGCTGTGGGAGGGGAACCGGGTGGAGGAGCTGGCCACTCCGGAGGGGTTCCGGGCAGACCCGGTCCGGGTGTGGGCATGGTACGCCGTCCGGCGCGCGGCCATTCGGAAGGCAGGCCCCAACGAGGCCCACCGAGCCGTGGCCCGGTTCCAGCTGGGAAGAGACGATGTGACCGTGGTCACTCAGAATGTGGACGGACTCCACGACCGTGCTCTCCGGGACGAATCCGGCGAGTACGACGTCCCGTCGGGGGCCCCGACCGGGGAACCCGGGGGAATCACGGGAGGGGGAGAGGGAGAGGCCCCCCACAAGCCCTCCCCCATCCTCTCCCTCCACGGCTCGATCCTCCGGGTCCGATGCAACGGTTGCGGGGCGCACCCCGCCACCGAGCCACCGGCCCTCGAAGAGCCCGGCGGGAATCCTGTTCCTCGATGCGAGTCGTGCGGGGACCTGCTCCGCCCCGATGTGGTCTGGTTCGGGGAGTTCCTCCCCGAGACGATCCTGGAGGCGGCCTTCGAAGCGGCCCGGGGGGCCGAGCTGTGCATCTCGGTGGGGACGAGTGCACTGGTCCACCCGGCAGCCTCCGTCCCCCTCGAGACCCTCCGCGCAGGAGGACGGCTCTGGGAGGTGAACCCCGACGAGACACCCCTGAGCGCCCATGCCCACCGGCACTTTGCCGGGGAGGCCCACCGGGTCCTCCCCGCCCTCCTGGGCTCGCCGGGATGCGGTTGAGGTCGGAAACGAACCTCGCCCCGCCCCCCTGGAACGGGGAGCGAGGCGAGAGGAAGTGTCCCCGGCGCGATTCGAACGCGCGACCTGCCGCTTAGGAGGCGGCCGCTCTATCCATCTGAGCTACGGGGACGAACAGTCGGAAAAGGTACCTCCGGCGCCCTTGGCGAATCAACCCGTGTACGGGCCTCGGCCCCGAAGGAGCCCATCCACCACGCCCCGGACGACCGCACGGTCCCGGATCGCCTGGGGCCCCGGTGAGTCGTGGGATGTCCGGAGGGGGGTCCCCCTGAGTTCGTGGGCAAGCTCCTCCAGGATCCGGGCCAGCTCCAGGCGCGTGCCCTCGGCCAGGTCGGACCAGCCTCCCGATTCCTTTCCCCGCTCACTTCCCGACTCCGCCCCCGGCGCCTCCCCCTGGCCCTGTCCCGATCCGGGGCCCTGCCCCTTCCCGCCGTGGAGGGCCCCACCCCGGGAGGGGACCCTGTCGGCCGGTCCCCAGACCACGTCCCTCGGGAGTCCGAGCCCGTCCTCCTGTCCGGGGGTCCCACCGACTCCCCGGAGGAGGCGGCGGATCCGTCCGTCGGTAGGCACGAAGGCAGGAGGAGGCAGACGGTTTTCCCCGGAGTCGTCCTTCGTGCCTCCCGATGCCCCATCGTCCTGTCGGGCGCCCACGGCGGGAGGGGGGAGGGAGGGATCCAGCGGGGGTGGCGTGCGCTCCATGATGTCTACTCCTCGGGCCAGCCGTAGCGCCCCAGGAGGGGCACGAAGGTACAGGGGTCCCCGGCCTCGTTGCGGACCACCTCCCCTTCCTCGTCCTTTTCCACCAGGACGAGTTCCTGCAGATCCCTGGACCCCACGGGGAGGACCATCCGCCCGGAGGGGGCCAGCTGGTCCAGGAGGGCCGGCGGGATGTCCGGCGACGCTGCCGCCACCGTGATCCGGTCGTAGGGTCCGTACTTGCGCCATCCGATGGAGCCATCGCCCACCAGGAGGGCCACGTTCCGGATCTCCAGCTCGTCCAGGGCCCGGCGGGCCCGCTGGGAGAGTTCGCGGATCCGCTCCACGGAGTGGACCCGGTCCGCCAGGCGGGCCAGGAGTGCCGTGAAGAACCCGCTTCCCGTGCCGATCTCCAGGACCCGGTCCTCGGGCCCCACGTCCAGGAGCTGGAGGGTCTGCGCCTGGAGGGACGGCTGGGATGCCGTCTGCCCCCACCCGATGGGCAGGGGCGCATCCTCGTAGGCCCGGCTCTGCACCCCCGGGGGGAGGAAGTGGTGGCGCGGGACCTCCTCGAAGAGTCGGAGGATGGACAGGTCGTCCAGCCCCCGGCTCCGGATCGTCTCGATGAGACGCCGGCGCGCCGCCATGAACCGCTGGTCCTTCAGACCTCCAGATTCCACTCTCGGAGCTCCTCGATGAGTGCGTGGTTCGTGAGGTCCAGGTGAAGGGGCGTCACGGAGATGTACCCCTCGTCCACCGCCCGGAAATCGGAGGCCTCCCCCCCCTTCCAGGTACGGGCTCCACCCCCGATCCAGAAGTACTCCTTCCCGGAGGGGTCCTGCGCACGGGTGAGGGAGTCGGAGTACCGACGCTGCCCCAGCGTCGTCACCCGGACCCCCCGAACGTCCTCGGGCTCGATGGCCGGGAGGTTGATGTTCAGGAGGGTCGCCGCTGGGAGCCGGTCCAGTTTGGTGATCCGGCCCAGGAGCTCGGACAGCGCGGGTCCCCAGGCCTCGATGGACTCGAAGTCGTGGCCCGTGTAGGAGAGGGCAACGGCGGGGACGCCCAGGACCGTGGCCTCCATGGCGGCCGCCACGGTGCCCGAGTAGAGGACGTCCTCCCCCAGGTTGGCCCCGTGGTTCACGCCGGAGAAGCAGAGGTCCGGCCGGGTGTCCAGGAGGGCGTTCACGGCCAGGATCACGCAGTCGGTGGGGGTACCGTCCACGATGAGGGAGCCGTCCGTCGCCCTCCGGCTCCGAAGGGGGTGATGGAGGGTGAGGGAATTGGAGGTCGCGCTCTGCTCCCGGTCGGGAGCGACCACCGTCACACGGCCCAGGGACCGGGCCGCCGTGGCCAGGACCCGGAGCCCCGTGGCCAGGTACCCGTCGTCGTTCGTGCAGAGAATGTTCATTCGGGAATCGTTAGAATCTGCTTGAGGTGGGCAAGTTCATCCTTCAGCCCTGCAACAACCTGACCCAACGTGACATCGGACTGGCTCTCGGGGGAATCCTGCCCGCTCCGAATCTCCTTCAGCCGCTTTCGGGCCCCTTCGATGGTGTACTTCTCCTGGTGGACGAGCCGCTGGACCAGGAAGACGAGCTTCACCTCGCGGGGCCGGTACACCCGATTCCCCGCCCGGTTCTTGTCGGGGGCCAGCTCCTCGAACTGGGTCTCCCAGTACCGGAGGACGTGGGGCTTGAGCCCCACCAGGTCGCAGACCTCCCCGATGGAGTAGTAGGCCCGCTTGAGGACGGGCTCGTTTCCGGATTCGGTCATGGCTCGATTCCCTCCGGCTTGGGATCCCGGAGCATTAGCTCCTCCACGGCCCGGGCCGGGCTGCGCTCCCCCTCCAGGATCCGGTAGACCTGGGCGACGATGGGCATGTCCACACCGTGACGGGCGGCCAGCCGGTGGACGGCCGGCGTGGTCCTGACGCCTTCGGCCACAGCGGTCATATCCGCCAGAATGGCGTCGAGGGACTCTCCCTGACCCAGCCGGAAGCCCACGGTGCGGTTCCGGGAGAGGTCTCCAGTGCAGGTGAGGACCAGGTCTCCCATCCCGGCCAGTCCGGCAAAGGTGCGCGCCTCGGCACCCATGGCAAGCCCCAGCCGAGTGATCTCGGAGAGGCCCCGGGTGATGAGGGCGGCCCGGGTATTGTGGCCGAAGCCCAGCCCGTCGGCGACCCCTGCAGCCAGGGCGATGACGTTCTTCACGGCACCGCCCAGCTCCACTCCGGTGACGTCGGGATTCGTGTAGACCCGGAACCTGGGGGACCCGAAGACCTCCTGCACCCTCTGCCGTGCCCGGTCGGACCGGCTGGCAGCCACTACCGCCGTGGGATGGCGGCGGGCCACCTCCAGGGCGAAGGAGGGACCGGAAAGGACCGTGAACCCCTCCAGGGTCTCCAGCGGGAGGTACTCAGCCATGACCTGGTCCATGGTCCGGAGGGTGGAGATCTCGATCCCCTTGGACGCGCTCACCACCACGGCGTCCCGGGGAATGAGGGGCCCCACCTGCTCCAGGAGTTCGCCCACGTGCTGTGCAGGCGTGACGGAGAGGACGAGCCCGGCTCCCTCCAGCGCCACGGCGGCGTCGGCGGTGAGGGTCAGGCCGGTGGGAAGGGATACCTCCGGCAGATAGGGGTTGGGCTCGCCCCTGGACACGACCTCCACCACGGAGGCGTCATGGCTCCAGAGCACAACCTCGTGACCCTGGTCATGAAGGTGGAGGGCCAGGGCCGTGCCCCAGCTCCCGGCTCCCAGGACCCCGATGCGCACCGCATCGGCCTGGCCCGTCATGTCCCCACCCCCTGGGGAGGGGCCGGCGGCTCGCCGGACTCCGGGGACGGAGGGCTCCCGGCCGGCGGGGATCTCTCGGAGGATCGGGGGCCTCCGGTGCGACGCTCCTCTCCCCGGACCAGGCGACCCATGTTGGACCGGTGGGCCCAGAGGACGAAGAGGGCGACGGCAGAGGCGAAGGCCGTGGGGAGGAGGTCTCCTTCGACGCCGCGGCCCGTGGTGGCCCAGACGACGGCCGGGAGGACCGCTGCGGCCAGGATCGATCCCAGCGAGACGTACCGGGTGGCTGCCACCACCCCGACCCACAGGACGAACACAAAGGCGACGGCGAGGGGGGCCAGGCCCAGGAAGACTCCGGCGCCGGTGGCGACCCCCTTCCCTCCCCTGAATCCGACCCAGAAGGAGAAGACGTGTCCCACCAGGGCCGCACCGCCGGCGGCCACCGCCACACCCGTTCCGCCTCCGGCCACCCCGGCGCCCAGGACGAGCCAGACCGGGAACCAGCCCTTGAAGACGTCGAAGGCCAGGACCGGGAGGGCCGCCCGCGCGCCCAGCTCCCGGTAGGTGTTCGTGGCTCCCAGGTTCCCGCTTCCCCTCGTGCGCAGGTCCACCCCCCAGATCCCCCGTGCGACCCAGTGGCTCGTGGGCGTTGCACCCAGGAGGTAGGAGCCGGACACCAGGAGGAGGAGGGGGACGGTCACCGCGCGCCCTCCCGGTTCTGGGCCCTCAGGCGGATGCGGAGGGGCGACCCCTTGAAGCCCCAGGCCCGACGGAACCCGTTGTTCAGGTACCGGACGTAGTGGTCGGGGATCTCCCGGGGGTGATTGGAGAAGAGTACGAAGGTGGGGGGCGCCGTGTCCGCCTGGGTGGCGTAGCGGATCTTGATGGGCCGGCCCCGGGTGTGGGGCGGGGGCTGGCGGCGGACGAGGTCCTCCACCACCTGGTTGACCTCGTGGGTGGGGACCCGGCGGGTGCGGTCCTCGGCCACCTCCAGGAGTTCGTCCAGGGTCTGGCGGATCCGCTGGCCCGTCACCGTGGAGGTGAAGATGGCCGGGACCCACTCCAGGAAGGGAACCCGCTCGCGGAGACCCCGCATGTAGGTGGAGACGGTGTGGTTGTCCTTCTCCACCAGGTCCCACTTGTTCACGGCCAGGACGATGCCGCAGCCCGCCTCCCACGCCTGCTCCAGGATGCGGATGTCCTGCAGGGTAAGCCCCTCCATGGCATCGATCATGACCAGGCAGACCTGGCTGGCCCGGATGACCCTGGCCGTGCGCAGGGAGGAGTAGTACTCGATGGACTCGTCGATCCTGGACTGGCGGCGGAGGCCGGCGGTGTCCACGAAGACGAGGCGGCGGCCGTGGTAGGAAAGGGTGGCGTCCACGGCGTCGCGGGTGGTTCCGGGGATGTCGCTCACCACCATCCGGTCCTCGCCGAAGAGGCGGTTCACGAAGGAGGACTTCCCCACGTTGGGCTTCCCGATGACGGCAATGCGGAGGTCGCTCTCGTCGGCCCGGTGGCTCCCGTCCTCGGGAAGGGCGGCCACCACGCGGTCCAGGAGGTCGCCGGAGCCCTTCCCGGAGATGGCGCTCACGGGCATGGGCTCGCCGAGCCCCAGCTCCCAGAACTCCAGGTAGGCCGGGTCGCGGGGGTGGTTGTCCACCTTGTTCGCCGCAATGATGACCGGGAGGCCGCGTCCCCGGAGGAGTTCCGCCATGGCCTGGTCCAGTGGGTGGGGGCCCTCCTTCGAGTCCACCACCAGGACGATGACGTCGGCCTCGTCCACCGCCGTGAGGGCCTGGTCCCGGACCTCCTTGTCCAGGGGCTCCCGGCTCTCCTCCACCACGCCTCCCGTGTCCACCAGGAAGAAGGAGCGGCCAGCCCAGTCCGCCTCGGAGAAGTTCCGGTCCCGGGTGACGCCGGGGCGATCGTCCACGATGGCCTCGCGACGGCCCAGGACCCGGTTGAAGAGTGTGGACTTGCCCACGTTGGGGCGTCCCACCACGGCTACCACGGGGAGTCGACGAGTCATGCGGAGTGGAGGGCCTGGGGAATCTCGTAGGCGGGTAGCACCCGGGCGGGCGCCACTGCTGCCTCGAACTCCTTGAGGGGCATGGAGTCGATGAAGAGGTCGTCCTGGTTCAGGGTCTCGGCAGGGAGGAGGATGAGGTCCCCGGGACGGGCGTCGTTTCGGACAGCCTCCAGGAGGTCCCCGCCGGACAGGAGGCCGGCCACGGTGACCTCCGGACCGTAGAACTGGTTCGTGACCGCGGTCACCTCCACGGTGCACCCGGTGGCCTCCTCCAGCCGGGAGGCCCGCTCCCTCAGGAAGGGGCCCATGGAGGTGCCGGTGAGGATCCGGAGGCGAGTGCCCTGGGGGAGGGCGGGGAGATGGGGGATCTCGGCGTCCAGCTCGTCCAGGAAGTGGCGGACGGCCCCCACCCCGTTCTCCGTGAGCGACCCGTCGTCGTAGTAGTCCTGCTCGGGGAGGGGACGACCGGCGATGAGGTGGAGTTCGTCGGCGGCGTAGGCCCAGCCGTGGCCCCGCTGCCCGCGAACCCGCAGGCGGGCGGCCTCCACCTGGTCGGCGGCCCGGGCCGCCTCGTCGGGGCGGAGGGGACGCACCGGGCGGTTCACGTTGTACTTCGTCAGGCCCACGGGGACCACGGACAGGGTGCGGATCCCCTCCCCCAGAGCCTCCAGGTCCCGGATCGTGCGGTCCAGGTGGGGGCCGTCGTTCCACTCGGGGCAGAGGACGATCTGGGTATGGACCTCCAGGCCTCCGTCCAGGAGGTACCGCAGCTGGTCCATGATCTCGCCGGCCCGGTCGTTGGCCAGGAGACGGCTGCGGATCTCCGGCTCGGTGGAATGGACGCTTACGTACAGGGGCGAGAGCCGCTGTTCCACCAGGCGGGAGAGCCCACGGGGCCCCAGGTTCGTCAGGGTGACGTAGCTCCCGTAGGAGAAGGAGAGCCGGAAGTCGTCGTCCCGAATCCAGAGGGAGTCCCTGACCCCCTGCGGGTTCCCGTCGATGAAGCAGAAGACGCACTTGTTCGCGCACTCCCGAACCGTGTCCGGCGCCGGGACGATGCCCATGGACTCGCCGGGCGTCCGCTCGATCTCGAAGAAGGCGCGCTCCCCGTCGGGGTCCACGGTCTCCAGCTCCAGCTCCGGGTCGGCCAGGAGGAAGGTGAGGTCGATCCCGTCTCGGACCCGCTCCCCATTGATGCGCACGATCCGCGTCCCGATCCGGAGATCGAGATGCTCGGCAATGCTGTCCGTTTCGATATGGGCGATGCGAACCACGGGCGCGGCCTCCTGGTGCCTCTTCGGGGCCGGCAGTAAAACCGCTTCCGGAAATGAGGCGGAAGGAAACGGGTCTCGTGCCGACAGAGCCTTGAAGATTAACCATTTGGAGGGTATATCTCAACCAGTTTCCCTGCCCTCAACGGACACCCCTGCTGGTGATCCACCCCGGTCCCCTCTCCGCAACACACCATGGCCGATCCCACTGAGAACGCCAGCCCGGAAGACCATGGAGGCTCTGTCCTCGCCCAAGTGGGCCGAACCGCCGTTGTATTCCGCCAGCTGGAGGAGGGCCGAAGGCGACTGGTGGCCCGGGTTGCACAGATGCCTCCGGAGGGGCAGCGGTGGTCCATCCCCGGCCGGGGACGGGGCGGGGACAGCTGGACGCCCCTCCAGGTCCTGGACCACGTGGCCCGGGTGGAGGCCTTCACGGTCCTGGGGGTCCGCCAGGGACTGGGGGATGGGCCGGCGAAGGGCCCCTCCCTTCGCCACCGTGCAGGTCGGCTCCTGGTTCGCGCTGTCTTCTCCCTCCGACTCCGCGTGGGGACCCCGGACACCAGGGTGGACCCGGCACCTGCCGACTCCCTCACCCTGGGCCAGGTGGAGCGGGACTGGTACGAGGCCCGGGAAGCCCTCCGACAGGCCCTCTCGGAGGTGGAAGACCCACGTAGAGCCCTCGTGAGGCATCCCGTGGCCGGACCCCTGAACGTCCTGGAGACCCTGGAGTTCCTGGGCCGTCACCAGCGCCATCACATGCACCAGGTCGACCGGATCCGGAAGCACCCATCCTTCCCGTGGGCCGTGCGCTGACCCCACCGGTGGTCCCCAAACGGGCAAAGGACCCCGTCGAAGCACTGGCTTCGGCGGGACCCTTCGTCTTGCGCCCGGATCCATGACGGACCCGAGGGAATCCTGAAAGCGGGCGACCGGACTCGAACCGGCGACCCTCAGCTTGGGAAGCTGATGCTC
>REBX01000241.1 GCA_007692505.1 Gemmatimonadales bacterium
CTCCTCTTCAATGCCATGAAGACGCTGGAGGCCGGGCGCGCCGCCATCGGGACCACGGTGGAGCCCTTCGTGGCGGCCCTCCTGGCCCTGGTCCTCCTGGACCAGACCCTCACCCACTGGGGATGGCTGGGGCTGGCCATCCTGGTGACCGGCGTCGCCGGTGCCTACGCCGCAGGACCGACCCGGAAGCGAACGGCCCGGCCCCCTGCCGCCGGGGCAGGGGGCCGGGCCGTGGACCCGGGGGGCTGACCCCGGGTGCAGGGGCGCACCGGCCAGGGACCGGGACGCCGGCGGATCAGAGCGCGGATGTCACCTTCTCGGCATGCCCCTTGGGCCGAACCCGCCGCCAGGCCTCCCGGATCACACCTTCCTCGTCGATGATGAAGGTGCTTCGCTCCACCCCCATGAAAGTGTTCCCGAACATCTTCTTCTCCTTCCAGACCCCGTACGCCATGGCGGCCTCCTGCTCGGTGTCGGCCAGTAGCCGGAAGTTGAGGTCGTACTTGTCCCGGAACTTCCGGTGGGACTCCACCGAGTCCGGAGACACTCCCAGGACGATGGCACCGTCGGCCTCGATGTCGGGAAGGGCGTCGCGGAATTCGCAGGCCTGAGTGGTGCAGCCGGAGGTGTCGTCCTTCGGATAGAAGTAGAGCACCACCTTCGAGCCCCGGAGGTCCGAGAGGGTGACCGGGTCTCCTCGGTCCGCCTCCAGGGTGAAGTCGGGGGCCGGGTCGCCCGGTCCTGGGGCGGGAGATCTGGACGGTGTGCGGTCGGATGCCATGGCTGCGCTCTGTTCACGGTGTGGAAGGGGATCTGGCGATGGGAACGGGACGGCAGGAAGGGACCCGCCCCCCGCCCCGCCTCCTCACCCGGCGTCGGAGCCGTTGTTCCCCGAAGGAGAGGTGGCTCAGCGGTCCTCGGGCGCCAGGGAGGGTCCCTCCGGCTCCGGCTCCGGCTCCGGCACCGTCCAGCAACACGCCCCCCGGGGGCCAGGGCGGATCGTCTCGTGCCCGACCTCCGGAGGATCCGCGAAATACCGGGCCAGAGAGGCTTCCGCCAGGCCGGAGACGAGGCCGCAGATGGCGCCATCGGTCTCGGAGCGGCCCGGGAGGTTCGGCCCGGCCTCCAGGTGGAAGCCGGATCCCACCGCCGTCACCACCCGGCGCCCGAAGAGGACCCGGAGGAACCGGGCCGTGCGCCGGCGGGCCAGCCGCAGGGCAATGGACCGGGGCAGGAAGCGACGGACACCTGCCCCCCCTGCGTGACCGTGGAGGTCCCGGCCCACCTGGCGGAAGACCTTCCTGGCATCGGGACGCCGGAGGACGAGCTGCATGAGGTCCAGGACCTGGCTGTCCGGGAGCCGGCGGCGACGGCGGGCCTCCTCGGCCAGGTGGCGGATCTGCCGGTCGATGACGTCGGAGAGCCCCAGCCTCCGGGGCAGCGTGACAGAGAGGTTCTCGTCATCCAGGATCTCCTCCGGGAGGTCGTGGGTCCGGAGGGTCTCCAGGATTACCAGGGCCACCCGAGCATGGATCCGCCGCCGTCCCCCGGACGAGAGCCGGGAATCGGGAGAGGGGGGCCCGGGAAAGTCGGGGTGGGCGGAGGTATCCAAGGCGCACGAAGGGGAGAGGCGATCGCTACGGGTTGTCCAATCTCGACACCGGGGGAGCCCCATGCAACGACTTGACAACGGGGCGGGGGCCACGTGGCGGGGTCGGCCCGAGCCCCGTACGTTTCGTTCATGCGACGATATCCGGCCTATGATCCACCCGAGTATGCGGATTGGACCCCCGAGCCCCGAGAGGCGGAGCGGTGGGAAGAGACCCTGGACGAGCATCCCCGGCGCAGGGCGGTGGCTGGGGAGCTGGACCGGGCGGAGCTCCTCCGGCTCCACGATGCCCTCGTCCAGAACAGGCTCCTGGACATTGCCCTGGCCCGCTGGGTCCGAAGGGGCATCCTCTCGAAGGCCTGGCTGGGAACCGGGGAGGAAGCGGTCACCGTGGGGTCGGTGGCGGCCCTGGACCCATCCCGAGACCACCTCTGCCCCATGATCCGGAATGCCGGGGGCTGCCCCATGATGGGGATGCCCCTGGAAGACCTCTTTCGGGGCTACCTGGCCACGGCAGACGGACCCAACGGGGGGCGGGACCTCCATGTGGGAGACGCCGCCCACCACGTGCTCCAGCCCATCTCCCACATGGGGACGAACGTGCCGGTCATGGCCGGAGTGGCCCTTGGGCTCCGGAGGGCGGGAGAGGGTGGAGTCGCCCTCACCTTCATCGGGGACGGTGCCACCAAGTCCGGGGAGGCCCACGAGGGGCTCCACGTGGCCGCGGCACTGCAGCTACCCGTGCTCTTCGTCCTCCAGGACAACGGGGTGGCCCTGGGGACCCGGGGGGACCAGCACGGCGTGGGGTCGCTGCAACGCTGGGGAGAGCTCTACGGGATCCCCACCACGCACGCCGACGGGAACCACCTCCTGGACATGCATGCGGCGACCGTCCTGGCCGTGGCACGCCTCCGGGAGGGGAAAGGCCCGGCCCTCATCCACGCCCGAACCTTCCGAATGGGCGGACATGCCACCCACGACGTGTCGGAGGCCCGCCGGACCTTCCCGGCCGAACTCTTCCGCACGTGGGGCCAGAAAGATCCTGTGGGACGCTTCGAGGAGTTCCTCAAACGGGAAGGGGTCTCGACAGGCGAGCTGGAAGAACTGGAGGAAGCGGTCACGGCCCGGGTGGAGACCGCAGCAGAGACAGCCCTGCTCTCCCGTGACCGACGCCCGGACCCTGTACAGGCCCTGTACGACGGGGTATCGGAGGGGGGGGTATTGGTGGGGCTGGAACGGCGACCTGTCCACGTTGTGTAGAGGTTATGTACAGCGATGTCCGACTTTTTCTGGACAATGCCCTTGAAGTTCGAAGGAGGTGCCCGTAGATTGGGGGTGTCGGAAAGGGAAAACGGTTTCCCTCGGGAGGGCATGATGCGGCTACGGGCAGTCTGGAAGCCCGACTCGCCCCTCACTCCCTTCCGGGGTTCGCACTCAAGACAGGGACGGGACAGCTTCATGGCCAAGACGACGCGCAGCCGCACGACGAATCGGGTGAACGGCTCCAACGCCGGAGAGGCTTCTTCCGCCAACCTCCTCTCGACGGAACTCCCCCCCGTGTCCGAGCTCTCCGACGAGGAGCTCGTCACCGCCCACCTGGATGGTCGGATGGGGGCGTTCCAGGAGCTCTTCGACCGGTACCACGACCGTCTGGTCTACTTCATCACCCGGAAGACCGGTGACGGGGATCGGGCGCAGGATCTGGTGCAGGAGGCCTTCATCCGGGTGACGCGCCACCTCCATCGCTTCGACACCACGAAGAAGTTCTCCACCTGGGTCTACACCATTGCCAGCAACCTCTCGAAGAACGAGTTGCGGAACCGCTCCAGGAGCCCCCTCGTCCTCTTCCAGAAGCTCACCTCCAACTGGGACAATGACCACCGTCCGCTCCAGTTCGAGGACTCGTCCATGCTTCCCGACGACCTCTACCAGAAGCGGCACCTGCGCAGCCTGGTGGAGGACACGGTGCAGACCCTCCCGGAACATCACCGCCTGGTCTTCCGCCTCCGCGAGCTGGAGGGGAAGAGCTACGAGGAGATCGCCGAGATCACCGGGGTGAACCTGGGAACCGTCAAGAGCCGGCTCCACCGGGCCAGGAATTCCTTTGCCCAGCGGATCCAGCACTCCCTGAACTGATTCGATCTCCGGGCCTGCCAGATCGGTCCCGGGCTGCATTACATTGAGGGCGGCGGGTCCCGGTTTCGGGGGCTCGCCGCCCTTTCTCATTCCGGCAGGGGCCAGCCATGTTCGAAAACCTGCGATCCGCCTTCAGGGAGGCCGTGGACAACTTCCGCACCGAGTTGAACCGGGATGCCGTCCCGGAGGCAGCCGACCGCCTGCTCAAGGCCATGAAGGGAGAGCTGGTGCAGGCCCGGTCCCGGCTGGATGCACTGGAAGGCCAGCTGGCCACCACCCGCAGGGAGCTGGCCTCGGAGTCGGCAGCGCTGGAGACCTGCATCCGCCGGGAGGAGATGGCCCACCGCATCGGTGACTCGGACACGGAGGAGGTGGCCCGGGACTTTGCCCGTCGCCACCTCCAGCGGCGGGACCTCCTGGAGGAGAAGGAGAAGGTGCTGGTCCGGGAGTTGGACCAGGCCCGGACCGAGCTCACAGAGATGGAGGACCGATTCCGGGACGCCCGCACCCGGCGGGAGTCCCTGGTGGCACAGGCCGGACGAACGGATGCCCGGACCCGCATCGACGAAGCGGAGGCCCTCTTCGGGGAGCTGGACCGGATGGCGCAGCGCATCGACCACTTCGGCCACCGCGTCTCGGCGGACGGGGAGGTGGAGGAGGCCCTGTCCGGTGAGACCGGCGACACAGCGGCGGACGACACCCGTCGTTCCGATGACGTGGACGCGCGCCTGGCCGCGCTCAAGCGACAGATGGGCCGGGCCGATCCCTGATTCCCGGAACAGACCGGGGGGTTTCGGGGTGGCAGGAGCCGCCGGCGAACGGTAGATTCCCCGGCGTTGAACGGACCGATTTAACGCCCGCCCGGGGCGCCCGCGCTGCCCTCCCGCAGCATCGGTCCACCAGAGGAACCGGATGGGAGACCCATGGAGAACTGGATCGGAGTTGGTGTCTGGATCGTGCTGGGGATCGTGGTGGGGCTGTGCATGAAAGCCATCGTCAAGCGTCCCGAGGAGCAGCCCGGGCACACCGTGGTCCTGGCCGTCCTGGGCGGCTTTGGTGCCGTCGTCGGTGGGATGCTGGGAGTGGGCCTCTTCCACTTCTACGACCCGGTGGCCCTTTCGCTGGGCGGATTCGGAGGGGCCCTGGCCCTCAGCGCCATCATGGCCTGGGTCTACCGCTGGGGCATCGGCACCATGGCCTGACGGCGCCCTCCCTGCAGGACCGGCGCCCCCCCCCGGAGCACCGGGCGGGGGCGCCGTTTCGTACCCACTTCCCTTTCCCCGCAGCTTTCCCCGGGCGGCCCATCATGAGCCTCCAGGACGCGCTTCGGGACCGAGCCCAGCAGCTTCGGTCCGAGCTCTTCGACTTCCTTCGCATTCCCTCGGTCAGCGCACGCTCCGAACACGCTGGCGACGTTCGTCGGGCCTGTGACTGGGTGGTGGAGCACCTGGCCGCCTCGGGACTGGAGGCCCGCAGCGTGGAGACGGCGGGACACCCGGTGGCGCTGGGAAGCTGGCATGGAGCAGGGCCGGAACGCCCCACCCTCCTGATCTACGGGCACTACGACGTCCAGCCGGCAGAGCCCCTGGGGCTCTGGACCTCGCCTCCCTTCGAACCGGAGATTCGCGACGGGCGGATCTGGGCCCGGGGAGCTGCAGACGACAAGGGACAGCTCTTCCTGCACCTGGCGGCGCTCCAGCTCCTCATGGAGACCCGGGGCCGGCTCCCGGTGAACGTGGTGGTGTTGGCCGAAGGCGAGGAGGAGGTGGGTTCCGAAAATCTCCTCCCCTTCCTGGAGCGTCACCGCGAGGAGTTGTCCAGCGACATCATCGTGATCTCGGACTCGGCCATGTTCGCCCCGGGAGTCCCTTCCCTCCTCCTCTCCCTGAGGGGGATGGCGTACACGGAGATCAGGGTCCGGGGAGCCCGCTCCGACCTCCACTCCGGCGCCTACGGAGGCGCCATCCCCAACCCGGCCACGGAGCTCGCCCGCATCCTGGCCACCCTCCACGACCCGGAGGGCCGGATCGCCATCGACGGCTTCCACGACGGGATCGTGGAGTGGGACGAGGAGATCATTCGCGGCTTCGACGACCTGCCCTTCTCCGAGGACACCTTCCGGCAGTCCGTGGGAGCCCCACGGTTGGCGGGAGAAGCAGGAAGGAGCACCCTGGAGCGCCTCTGGACCCGACCCACCTGCGAGGTCAACGGCCTCCTCTCGGGCTACACCGGGGAGGGCGCGAAGACGGTCCTGCCGGCGGAGGCCATGGCCAAGGTGAGCTTCCGCCTCGTCCCGGACCAGGAGCCCGCCCGCATCGTGGAGCTTCTCAGGGCCCATGTGGCCCGGGTTGCCTCGCCCGCCGTCCAGGTCGAGGTGCTGGACATCCACGGGGGTCGGCCCTGGCGTGCCACCCCCGGAGGCCCCGGGTTCGAGGCCGCCCGGGAGGCCCTGGCCGGGACCTTCGGCCGGGAGCCGGTGGTCACCGGCGAAGGTGGGTCCATTCCCATTGTCCCCGAGTTCGAGAGGGTCCTGGGAGCGCGTGCCGTCCTCCTGGGGTTCGCACTCCCCGGCGCCAACATGCACGCCCCCGACGAGTGGTTCCCCGATGCCCACATCGAGAAGGGGATCGAGACCCTGGTGCGCTTCTACGACGCGGTGGGCTCGCCGGGCTGATCCGGTGGTGTGTCTGGCTCCGCCCTGCCCTCCCCCCCCACCATGGCGGAGGCACGGAGGAGGGCCCGGGCCTTGTTGAGCGTCTCCTCGTACTCGGCATCGGGTCGGGAGTCGGCCACGATGCCCGCCCCGGCCTGCACGTAGGCCCGCCCGTCCCGGGCCAGGACGGTGCGAATGGCGATGGCAGTGTCCATGGTCTGTCCGCCCCACCCCAGGTGGCCCACCGCACCGGCATAGGGCCCCCGGCCCACCGGCTCCAGCTCGTCGATGATCTCCATGGCCCGGATCTTGGGGGCACCGGACACGGTGCCGGCGGGGAAGGAGGCCCGGAGGACATCCAGCGCAGAGAGGCCATCCCGGACCTCCCCCTCCACCTGAGAGACCAGGTGCATGACGTGGGAGTACCGCTCCACCACCATGAGGTCGGGGACGGTCACGCTGCCGTAGCGGGCCACCCGACCAACGTCGTTTCGCCCCAGGTCAACCAGCATCCGGTGCTCAGCCAGCTCCTTCTCGTCTGCCCGGAGGTCTGCCTCCAGGGCCCGATCCTCCTCCGGCGTACTCCCCCGGGGCCGGGTCCCTGCAATGGGACGCACCGTGACCCGGCCGTCCTCCATGCGGGTGAGAACCTCCGGCGACGACCCCACCAGGGTGACTCCGTCGAGCTCCAGGTAGTAGAGGTACGGCGAGGGATTCAGGGTGCGGATGGCCCGGTAGAGGTCGAAGGGTCGGGCCGAGAGCTCCGTGTCCAACCGCTGGCTCAGGACGACCTGGAAGACGTCTCCGGCGTGGATGTAGTCCCGGACCTTCTCCACGGCGGTTCCGAAGTCCTCCCTGGACACGGTGCTCCGGAAAGGGGGGTCCCCCTCCGGCTCTCGTCCCAGGACCAGGGGCTCGGGCGGTGCGGCCGTCCGGAGCGTCCGCACCGTTTCGTCCAGCACCTCGCGGGTCTCGTCCCAGAGGGCACGAAGCCGGGCCTCGTCCATATGGGGCTCCACCGGAACGCTGCGGATCGCCATGGCCCGGCCCCGGAAGTTGTCGATGGCCAGGACCACGTCGGTGAAGACCACCAGGGCCTCCGGCAGGTCCAGGTCCGCCGGGGGCGCATGGGGGAGGTCCTCCACCTGGCGAACGATGTCGTACCCGAAGTACCCTACTGCACCGCCCCAGAACCGGGGGAGGCCACCGATCTCGGCGTCCACCCCGGAGGGGTCCAGCGCCTGGAGGCGACGGTCCAGGTCGTCCAGGGGTTCGTCACACTCCACGGGGACCCAGCCCCCGTCGGGGGTCCACCAGGAAACCGTGCCCCGGGAGAGGCGCCAGGCGGCCCGCGGGCTCGACCCCACGAAGGAGTACCGGGCCCACGTCTCCCCCCCCACCACCGACTCCAGGAGGAAGGTGAAGGGCCCGGAAGAGAGCTTGTGGCAGGCCGTCACGGCCGTGTCCACATCGAAGAGGAATTCGGATCGGACCGGGACGACCCGGGCCCGACGAGCCAACCTGCAGAACTCCTCGAAGGAGGGAACGAGCTCCATGGGTGAACCGGAATGAAGGGAGAGGACGGCAGGAGAGGGGAGGACCCGGACACGTCCCGGGCCTCCGGAATGTCCCCGGCCGAGCCCCCCCCGTCAACGGAGATGGGCCCGGTACTGGCCGTGGACGCCGGGGGCACCTTCACGGACCTCCTGCTCCTGGACGGGTCCGGCCTCCGAACCCTCAAGGTGCCTTCCACCCCCGCCGACCCCGCCCGGGCCGTCCTCCGTGGGATCCAGGAACTCCTGGGCCCGAAGGAGGAGGAAGACGCACCCTTCCTCCTCCTCCACGGCTCCACAGTGGCCACCAACGCCATCCTCGAGCGGAAGGGGGCCCGTGTCCTCCTGGTGACGAATCGGGGGTTCGAGGACGTCCTGGAGATCGGCCGCCAGGACCGTCCCCACCTCTACGCCCTCACGGGGCGGCGCCCACCGCCCCCCGTGGACCGGGAGGACCGCCACGGCATCACCGGCCGCCTGGATGCACTGGGCCGGGAAGTGTCCCGCCTCGACCCCGAAGAACTGGACGCACTCGTCCGGCGCCTGGCGGGAGCCACCGCCGAGTCGGACTCCCGCCCCGTGGCCCTGGCCCTGTGCCTCCTGCACAGCTACCGGAACCCGGCCCACGAGGAGGCAGTGGCCCGCCTCGTGGAGGACCGGCTGCCCCACCTCCCCGTCTCCGTCTCGTCGCGGATCCTCCCCGAGTTTCGGGAATGGGAGCGGACCTGCACCACGGTCCTCAACGCCCTGGTGACCCCCACCATGGCGGGATACCTGGACCGGCTGGAGGAGCAGGCGGGAGCAGGCCGGCTCCGGATCATGGGCTCGGCAGGAGGCAGCCTCCCGGTGGAGAGGGCCAGGAGCCAGCCCGTCCGGACCGTCCTCTCCGGCCCGGCAGGGGGCGTGACCGGTGCCCTGGCCCGGGGGCGGGCCCTGGGCCACGACCGACTCCTCACCCTGGACATGGGGGGCACCTCCACCGATGTGGCTCTGGTCCCCGGCGAGCTGGTCCGCACCCGGGAGGGACGCATCGGGGACCTGCCCGTGGCCGTGCCCCTCCTTGACCTCCACACCGTGGGTGCCGGCGGCGGGTCCATCGCCGGGCTGGACGCCGGAGGTGCTCTGCAGGTGGGCCCGGCCAGCGCCGGCGCAGACCCGGGCCCCATCTGCTACGGACGCGGCGGAACCGAGGTGACGGTGACGGATGCCCATGTGCACCTGGGCCGCCTCCCTCCCAAGGGCTTCCTGGGCGGCACCATGGAACTCCACCCGGAGGCCGTCCAGGCACCCCTCCAGGCGCTGGCCGACCAGATGGGAACGTCCCCGGATCGGGCCGCCCTCGGCATCCTGGAAGTGGCCAACGGCACCATGCTCCGGGCCCTCCGGGTGATCTCGGTGGAGCGGGGCATCGACCCGGAGGAGCTCCACCTGGTGGCCTTCGGCGGTGCAGCCGGCCTCCACGCGGTGGAGTTGGCCCGGGCCCTGGGGACCCGGTCCGTCCTGGTCCCCCCGGACCCGGGACTGGCATCGGCGTGGGGCATCCTGGTAGCCCCCATCGTCCGGGACCTCTCCCGCACGGTCCTGGAGCGCTCCGACGCCGATGGAGGCCCGCCCCGCCTGGCCGCTGCGGCACAGGAGCTGGAGGAGGAGGGCCGGGCCCGGTGGCCGGACCATGCTCCGGACCCCGAGGCCCGGGCCTCCCTGGCCGTGCGGTACGTGGGGCAGAGCTGGGAGCTGGACGTCCCCCTCGAGGGGTGGGTGGACGCCTTCCACGACCTCCACCGGACCCGCTACGGACACGCCCGGCCCCATGCCCCCCTGGAGGTCGTCACGGTGAACGTGCGGCTCCAGGCCCCGGGCATCCCCGCCAGTCGGGTCCCCCCGTCCTCCCCCCGGACCTCGGACCCCACCCCCGGCCCTTCCTCCCGCCGGGTCCACACCGGACACGGCACCACTCTGGTACCCGTGGTGGACCGAGCCCGGATCTCGGAGCCCCGGCGCGGGCCCCTCCTGGTCATGGAGTACAGCTCCACCCTCTGGATCCCGGCAGGGGCCCGGGTCACCCCCCTGGACGACGGGACCCTCCAGGTGACGCCCTGATGACTCCTCGGCTCGACCCACCCCCGAGACCCGGCCTCAGGACGATGGAGCCCACACCAGGCGCGGAGGCCCGCCCGGGCGACTCCGGATGCGCACGGTCCCCCCGGCATCCCGGCGCACCTCCAGGAGCCCCGCCAGCGAATCGGAGATCCGGCCGGCCAGGCGGGGGGTGACCACCGTGAGGACCACCACCTCCCGATCCCGGCACACCTCCTCCAGGAGTTCCAGGAAGCGCACCGCGTCGGCCTCCCTCCCCTCGCCGCCCCCGTGGGGGGAGGGCAGCACCAGGAGCCGGCCCCCACCCCCGTCCTCCCCACCCTTCCAACGGGCCACCGCCAGGGCG
The DNA here is from genome assembly GCA_007692505.1 of Gemmatimonadales bacterium. Lineage (GTDB taxonomy): Bacteria > Gemmatimonadota > Gemmatimonadetes > Longimicrobiales > Gaopeijiaceae > REBX01. The sequence goes on from REBX01000241.1 coordinate 10,395, forward strand.
GCCTGCACCAGGGTCCGGTCGCCGGGCGCCGGAGGGCCCACCTCCCCCCCCTCGGGTACCACGAACACTGGAGGAGCGTCGCCGGCCTCCCCACCTCCCGACGAGGGCACGGGGGCAAGACCCGCCAACCGTCCACCGGTGGCTCGATGGAGGAATCCCCCCGCCTC
>REBX01000227.1 GCA_007692505.1 Gemmatimonadales bacterium
CCCCCTCCCGGGAGGACCGGGGGCCCGGGGACGAAGACCCGGAGGCCCCCGGGGAGCACGTGCCGGAAGCCCCCGGGGAACCGGACGGCGACCTGGCTCCAGACGACCCGTCCGCGGACCGTAAGGAGCTTTGAGGATGGCCTGCCCCCCCGCTACCATGACGCCATGATGAACCGATCCACGGACCCCGACGACAGCCCTTCCCCCGGGCAGCACCTGGCCTCCATAAGCCACGACGGCCGGTTCTGGGACGTGTACCTGGAATTCGAGGAGGACATGAGGCGCAGCGATGCCTACCGGGCCCTCCTGGCCTACTCCCCGGCGGACCGGGCCGAGGGGGAGCCGCTTCGGCGGACCATCCCCGTCATCATCGAGGATTCCTACGAGGAGGCCGTCCGGAGGGCCCGCAGGCTGGAGGAGCACCAGCTGGTGGCCTTCCTCCGCTCGCTCCTGCCCTGATCCTCCGGGGCAGGAGTCCGATCCGGGGCCGGTGAGCCGCCCCCTCCCCTGCCGGACCCGCCCCCCCCACGTCACCCCTCCCGGACCCAGCGCCAGATCTCGGGGACGGTGGGACGCTTCCCCTGCATGAGGATCCCGGTCCGGTAGATCCGGCCGGCCACCCACGCGGTGGCCCCCACGGTGAGGGCCATGAGGACCAGGGCCCCCACGGATTCCCAGAGGGGCACGCCGCCCAGGGCCACCCGGCCGAACATGAGGATGGGGCTGAAGAAGGGGAAGAGGGAGAGCCCCCGGGCCCAGGTGGCATCGGGGGACTCCAGGATGGGGAAGAGGAAGACCACCGGCACGATGACAAGCATGAGGACCGGGAACTGGAGCTGCTGGGCCTCCTCCTCCGTGGAGCACATGGCTCCCACCGCGGCGTAGAGGGAGGAGAAGATGAAGTACCCCAGCAGGAACGAGAGGAAGAAGTAGGCCACCACCCAGGCGGAGGGGAGGAACTCCGCGAGCCCCGAGAGGTCTGCGTCCCCCATGAAGGGGAGCATGGCCGGGACGCCCAGGGCCAGGAGGAGGGCGCCCGACCCCACCCAGACCACGAGCTGGGTCAGCCCCACGGCTCCCACCCCCACGATCTTGGCCAGCATGAGCTGCCATGGGCGCACCGCGCTGAGGATCACCTCGGCGATTCGGCCCGACTTCTCCTCCAGGACGGACCGGAGGACCATGGACCCGTAGACCAGGAGGACGAAGTAGAGGAAGAAGGCCCCCACGAAGCCGGTGACCATCCCCGCCGCTTCCCGGAGCCCGTCGTCGTCCTCCACCGCCTCCGGGCGGATCACTTCCAGCTCGCCCCCCCGGACCAGGGCCGTGAAGCCGTCGTCCATCCCCTCGTCCAGCCTCCGCTCAAGGGCGGACTGGGTCACGGCCTGCCGGAGGGCCAGGCGGCGCAGGGTGGACGGGGGATCCGCCCCGTGGAACCGGGCGTGACCCCGGTCCAGGGTGGCCCCGTCCAGCTCCAGCACGCCGGGCCCCTCCCCGGCCAGCGCCTTCCGGATGGCCTCGTCCTCCTCGCCGGCCGGGGGCTGGGAGACGGAGAATCCCGCCTCGCGCACCCTGGGGCTCACGGCCTCGGCGAGCTCGCCACTCCGGTCCACCAGGAGGAGCTCCCGCTCTGCCATGGCGCTCCGGGCACTGAAGAAGCCGGGGATGAGGATGAGGGCCAGGATCAGGAGGGGCCCCGCCACGGTACCGATGACAAAGCCCTTCGTCCGGACACGCTGGGTGTATTCGCGGGCGCACAGGACCATCACGGTTCTCATGAAACACTCCCCTGGACAGGCTCCGTCGAGGGGTCCCGACGGACATGGCGGACGAAGATCTCGTGGAGACGGGGCTCCACCACCTGGAACCGGCCCAGGCGGACACGGGCGGTCATGGCCGCCTCCAGAAGAAGCTGGGGGTCGGCGCCTTCCCGGAGCCGGACCCTCACCCCGGTGGGAGTCTCGTCGACCCCGGTGACCTGGGGCAGGTCGAGCCAGTCCCGGGAGCCCTCGAAGTCCAAGGCGACGACGCCGAGCCGTTCCGCCCTCTTGAGGGCTCCGATCTCGCCGTCCAGAACCTTCCTGGACCGGGAGATGAGGCAGACCCTCTGGCATAGGCGTTCTGCCTGGTCCATGAGGTGGGTGGAGAAGAGGATGGTGGTCCCCTTCCCGGCAAACTCCCGGACGATGTCCTCAAGGACGTCCTGGTTGATGGGGTCGAGGCCGGAGAAGGGCTCGTCCAGGATCAGGAGGTCGGGCTCGTGGAGGACGGTGCCGATGAACTGCACCTTCTGCTGCATTCCCTTGGAGAGGTCTTCCAGCCGCTTCTCCCGGTGGTCCGCCAGCTCCAGCCGCTCGAGCCACTCCATGGCCCGCTCGTTGGCCACCCGGGAGGACACCCCACGGATCCTGGCCAGGAACACGAGCTGCTCCAGGACCTTCATCCGGCGGTAGAGCCCCCGTTCCTCGGGGAGGTAGCCCACCCGCCGACGCCGGGTCTCGCCGGGGTCGCCGCCGAAGAGGGCCACACGGCCCGAGTCGGGCCCCAGGATCCCCATGATCATGCGAATCGTCGTGGTCTTCCCCGAACCGTTGGGCCCCAGCAGCCCGTAGATGGCCCCCCTGGGGATCGCCAGGTCCAGCGCGGAGACCGCGGTCTGGCCCCCGAAGGATTTGGTGACGCCCTCGAGGCAAACAGCATGGTCATTCATTGAGGTCCGGGATCCTCCGAAAAGGGTGAATGGAGGGGGGGGGTGTCCGGCCAGGCCTCCCCCTGCACTACGGGGGCCGGTGGCCCGTGCTTCACGGGACCACCCACCTGCCTCTGGTCCACGACCCTTCCCCTGCCGTACATTGTACAGTCTGTACCGCAGTGCGCGGGTTCTCCGTACATCAGGATCTTAAAGGAGTCGGGATGGCCATCTTCCGGACGAGATACTTTGGCGAGGTGACCGTTGGCGTGGGCGGTCGTATCACCATTCCCCAGGACATGCGGGACGACCTGGGGATCGAGGAGGGCGACACCCTCACGGTCCGGGTGGAGGAGAACAGCCACGGCACCCGCCAGATGGTGGTCTGGCGCGCCGATCAGGACGAGGAGTGATCCGGGGCTGACCCCTCCGGCGCCTCCAGGGCCACCCAGCGGACCAGGGCCCGCAGGGGTCCCCCTCCGTCGTGTCGCCACCAGGCTGGGGGCCAGGGCTGGCGTTTGAAGCTGGTGATCCGGGTGGCCCCCAGGGCGGCCAGCTCTCCTGCGATCCGGAGGCGACGCCCCGGCGGAGCCTCCACGGCCACGGACTGGAGGGCAGTCCCGAGCTGTCCTGCCGTGGCCAGGGCCTCCTCCAGCCCGCCCACGGGCTCCAGCACCAGAGTCCGTCCTCCCCCGGTGCCCCGGACCTGTCCGCCGGGATCCACCAGGAGGGTCCAGCCCGGCCCCCCGTCCGGCGGGAGCCCCACCCGGGTTCCCCGTGGTCCGCCGTCGTCCATCTCCGCCACCAGTCCGGCCACCTCCCTGAGCTGCCGAACGGAGCTCCGTTCGGCCTCGTCCATGGGGCCTACCGGGTGGGTCCGGGCGTGCCTGTCCATGGCCTCCTCCAGGAGTGCCGAGAACCGGGCCACGGACACCCCACCTCCCTCCTCCACCCAGATCCTCCTCGGCGAAACGCAGCCCCTCTGGTCGTAGGCGGAGACAGCCTCCGCCACCTCCCGAGCCAGAGCCGGGGCCCGGTCCTCCTCCAGTGCCTCCCGGGCCACCATCCCCAGGGACACCCTGTGGGGGTAAGCCACCAGGGGGACCGCCGGACCCATGCGGGAGCGAATCGCCGCCACGGTCTCGTCGGACCCGTAGACCACCACGCGCTCTGCCTCCTGGAGCGCCCGGGCCTCCAGCGCACCGGTCCCCCCCTGCCAGGCCTCCACCGCCAGGGCATGGGCAAGGGAGGGCTCCAGGCGGACCAGCGCATCAAGGAGGGCCCGGGTCAGGGCCACGTCGCCGGTACCGGGCTTCACCAACGCAGGTGTCCCCACCACCAGGGACCGGGCCAGCGAGGTGGCGCTCACCCCGGGCACCGTCCCAGACCCCACGTGGAGGGCGAACCGGTCCGGGACCGCCTTCGCCCGGTCCCCACCCGGTGCCCCGGGGAGGGGGACGAAGTCGTCCAGGGCATCGGGTCCGCCCAGGTCGGCCACCAGCAGGGCGTCCATCCGGGGACGGGTCCACTCGTGGGCCATCCGGCGGACCACGTCCCCGGCAACGGGGCCGGACAGGGAGGCCTCCCGGGCCACCCGGGTCACCAGGTCGGGGAGCTCCGACGGAGAGACGAGGGTCCGGGCGGCCCGGTCCAGGAGCTGGAGGCGGCGGCGGGCCGGGAGCGCCCCCATGGCCGGGGGGCCACTCCGGCGAAGGTGGCCGGGGAGCTCGGCATCGGGCTCCGGCTCCGGGGCTCGGCGGTTCATGGGTACGCTCCCGGGTGCTCCCGGTGCCCCTCTCCCGGGCGCTCCCCTGCGCGCTCGGCGGCCAGGACCTCCTCCATGGCCAGGGAGCAGCCCCGCGGGGGGGCGCCCTGTACCCGGCCGGGCACCCGGAAGCCGCCTCGGCCCGGTGGACCCGCCGGCACCCCCACGTCCTCGGTGAGGAGGAGGGAGGCCGAGTGGAGGTTGGCCAGGTCCAGGTGGCACAGGACCCCCGGCGCCCCTGCCTCGGCGGGCTCCAGAGTGTCCGGATCCAGGATGCGGGTCCGGACCCAGGGCGGGCCTTCGTGCCAGCGCTCTCCCGGGGGATGCACACGGGCATCGGGGGGCTCCCAGAACTGGGAGAGCATCTCGGTCATCCCGTATTCGTTCACGATGGCGCCTCCGGGAACCCCCAGAGCGGCAGACAGGAGGGAGTGGAGCTCCGCCGGCTCCACCTCGCGGCTCCGACCCTTGAACCCCCCGGTCTCCACCACGCGGCTCCCGGCCGGGAGGACGTGGTGGCGGGCCCCGGCCGGCCGGCCGTCGAGCCAGTGGACGAAGGCGAAGGCGGTCCCCGCCACCAGGACGGGCTCCCCTGCCACCTGCGCCTCCTCCAGCGCCGCCTCGAAGCCCGCCGTGTCCAGCACCCACTCCGGAGAGGCGTGGAATCCCTCCTCCCCCCCCGCCCCTCCGTACCGGGCAAACTGCCCCACCATGTGGACCAGGGAGGAGTCGGGCCGGGCCCGGGGGGAGGGAAGGAGGGCGACGACCCTACCGGGAAGGGGGACCAGACTCCGTCGGGCATGGGCCAGGAGGGACCGGTGGTAGAGCTCCAGGTCGTGGACCCGGTGCACGCCCCGGGGTCCGCCGGTGGTGCCGCTGGTACGGAAGATGGCTTCCGGGGCGCCGGCCCCGTCCTCCACCGCCTCCACGTCGAAGGCCTGGAAGGCCCGGACCGGAACCGGCGGGAATGCCTCCCAGCGATCCACCCGGGCAGGGTCGATCCCCCGACGCCGGCAGAGGGCGCCGTAGACTCGCCCGTGGGTGGCCTGGTACCGAAGCACCTCCACGGCCAGCTCCTCCACCTGGACGGGGTCCACCGCTCCTCCCCGGCCGTGGGCGTCCATGATGGCCAGGAGCCGACCCCGGAGACCGGCTCCCGTCACGACGAGGAACGCCGGACCCGGCCGGGCTCGAGTCCGCCGGACTGGAGGACCTTGGCCTGGAGGCGGGCCCCCTCCTCCCGGGCAAAGGCCACGATGTCCTCCATCTGGCCCTCGACTTCCCGGTACCGGGCCTCCGGGAAGTCGTCGCCCTCGGCGTGACGGATCGCCCCGGCCAGGGCGTCCAGCTCCCGGCGACCCTTCTCGATGGCGCGGGCAAGGCGGTTCAGTGCCCTGCGGGCTTCTGATTCGGCGCTGATGGGCATGGGGGGGCTCCCGGCGTTGGAGACAACATGGCATACCGATTCACGAGCTGGAGGTACCCCGGAACCGTGTCTGGGAATCTAGCGATCCCCGAGTCTCGTGTTCAGGGCGGGGCGGCGCCATGTCTGGAGCGCCCGGGTATGGGCAGGAGGGCCCCGGCCCCTTGCCCGCCCGGAACGGGAGGTGGTGCCCGGGGGTTTGGGAGCAGCGAACAGATTCGCGACTTTTCCCGGAACCCGGGAGGTCTCCCCTCCCAGACCCGGACTGGATGGATGGACCCGACATGACCCCCAGCACGTCCACGACCCGCCCCGACCGAAGCACCCCGTCCACGCCCCCTCCCCGCACCCGGGAAGAAGCCGGCGGGGCCGACCCGACCGTGGTGGACATGGCGGTAGTGGGGGCCGGTCCCTGCGGGATTGCCGCAGGGGCGGCGGCCCGGCGGGCCGGGCTCTCCACCGTACTGGTGGACCGCGGGCCCCTGTGCGCCTCGGTGGTGGACTACCCGTGGTACATGAGCTTCTTCTCGACGCCCGAAAAGCTGGAGGTCGAGGGCCTCCCCTTCGTCACCGCCGAAAAGAACGCAACCCGCCGGGAGGCACTGGCCTACTACCGCCGGGTGGCAGAGTACTTCGAGCTGCCCGTCCGCCTCCACGAGACCGTGGAAGCGGTGGAAGGCCGGGAGGGCGACTTCCGGCTCCGAACCCGACGGGACTCGGGAAGGGAGGACGAGATCCGGGCCCGGCGCATCGTCCTGGCCATCGGCGGCTTCCACCGGCCGAACCTCCTGGACGTCCCCGGCGAGGACCTCCCCAAGGTGAGCCACTGGTACGGGGAGGCACACCCCTACTGGAAGAAGGACGTCCTGGTGGTGGGGGGGTCCAACTCCGCCGTGGAGGCATCGCTGGAGCTCTTCCGCACCGGAGCCCGGGTGACCATGGTCCACTTCGGCTCCGATTTCGATCCCGGCGTGAAGCCCTGGGTCCTCCCGGACATCCGGAACCGCCTGGAGAAGGGGGAGATCCGCATGTTCTGGCACCACCGGGTGGCACGGATCGAGGCCGAGGAGGTCGTCCTCCGGGAGGAGGACTCGGGGCAGACCCGCACCCTGGCCAACGATCGGGTCCTGGCCCTCACCGGGTGGCGCCCGGACCCGAAGCTCCTCCGCTCCCTGGGCGTTCCGGTGGACCCGGACACCGGAGTTCCGGAGCACGACCCGGAGACCTTCGAGACCCCGATTCCCGGGGTGCACATTGCCGGTGTCCTCGCCGCAGGGTACGACGCGAACCGGATCTTCATCGAGAACGGCAGGTGGCACGGCCGGGCCATTGCCCGGGCCATCCTCGCCGATTCCGGACAGGCGGCACCGGCGGGCAACTGACGAGGCCGGTCGTCCGGAGGATCAGCATGGAAGGCACTCCGGGATCCCGCCAACCGGAGAACAGGAAACCTGAGAACAGAAAAAGGAGGCGATCGGAGGATTTTCTCCCCGACCGCCCCCTTCCTCGTTGCCCGAATGGGGCAGCGAATTACCCGTGGTCAGTCGACCACGGCCAGCTCCCCGGTCATTGAGCCGTGGGCCGTACAGATGTAGGAGGCGAGCTCCGCTGCCAGCCCCGCCGTGACGGTGAAGGTCACTCCATCCTCGTTCGCGACCAGGTCCACCTCCCCACCCTGCGAGAAGGTGCCGTTCCCGCTCTGGTCCAGAAGGACCGCGCCTCCGCTGTCGACGATGGCAAACGGATGCACCGAACTGTTCACTTCAGCCAGGTCGAACTCGACCCTCTGCCCCGTCTCGACCTCGAGGGTGGGATTGCCGCCTTCGCCATCCACGATCCAGGCCGAGCTGCCCTCATTGCCCATGGAGAAAGTCGGTCCTGCACTAAAGCTGGGCGGGAGGAGCACACCGTCGATGAGGTGGATGATGCCGTTGGAGGCGTACCGGTCGATCTCGTCCAGGTTCAGCGTGGCCTGTCCTCCGTTGAAGGAGATCGTGGAGGCGTCCTCCAGGGTGATCACCAGGTCCTCGCCCTGGGCCGTGGTCACCGTGACCTCGCCTCCATTGGCATCCAGGAGTCCCAGGAGCTCGGTGGAGTTCGTGGCCCCGTCGGGGAGCACGTGGTACTGGAGCACGGCCTGGATCTCCTCGGCCTCCAGCCCGGCCACCACGTCGGCCACGGCCTCGAAGGCGGCGTTGTCCGGCGCGAAGACCGTCCAGCCGTCGGCGTCCACGAAGGCGTCGGCCAGCCCCACCGCCACCACGGCGTCGTAGAGTTCACGGGTGTCGTCCAGGAACCAGACCACGTCGGCCAGGTGCCGGCTTCCCAGGAGGACCCGGTCGATGCCGTGGATCACCCCGTTCTCGGCCTCCACGTCGGGCACGATGACCCGGGCGCCGTTCAGGCGCACCCCATCGTCATCGATGCGGACCAGGAGGGTCTCGCCCCCCAGGGTGGTCACCACCTGACCGTCCTCCAGGTCGCCGGAGAAGACGGCAGCTCCGTCCACCACGTGGTAGGTGAGGATGTCACTCACGGCCCCGTCCACCCCTGCGACGACGTCCAGGTCCAGGGGCTCGAAGGCCGCATCCACAGGAGCAAAGACGGTGAAGGTGGCGTTGGGGTTGTCGAAGGTGCCGATGAGATCGGCCTGATCCAGGAGGATGCCCAGGGTGGTAAAGCGGTCGTCGGCAGCCACGACCTCCGAGATCGTGTCGTCCGTGGGCTGGGGGGCGCCGGGATCATCGTCGTCGGAGCAGGCGGCCAGGGCCACCGTGAGGGCCAGGGTGGCCCCCACGGCAGGGAGGGACCGGCGAAACATCGAAGGTAAACCGAACATCTGTGTTGCCTCTCTCGTTCCAGGTCTTGAGGACTGGATGGTCCCGGAAGCGCAACGCGCATGGCCCGACTCCCGAAGGAGAACAGGCGGCTCGATGGCCCCGGGCGGCATCCCACGTGTTCGGGGAAAGATGGCCGCACGAAAAACCCGACCTCGCCCGGGTTTTCCCGTATTCCGGGATGGCATGGGGCCGAGGGGTTCTGGCGACGCATCTGTGGTACAGGCGGGCAAGGGTACCGGTGGGTCCCACGGAGGTTCCCGTGGGGTCCGGCCTCCGGCTCAATCCTCTTCCGGCACCCAGCCCTCGGGGGAAAGGGCCCGGACCCGAGCGACGGGGCCGCCGGGAGACCCCAGCTGCACCTGGCCACCGGGCTCCACCTCCCGACGGACGTAGGCCAGCGCAATTCCCTGGCCGAAGCGGGGCGACTGGACCACGCTCCGGACCTCACCCACGGCCCGGTCCCGTCCCTCCTGGTAGAGCTCCGTCCCGGCCGGGGGTGCCGGTGCGGCTCCCAGGAGAAGGCCCCGAAGGTGGCGGTTCACTCGGCCCCGGTCCCGGATCCGGACGATGACCTCCTGCCCCGTGTAGCACCCCTTGCCGTGGTCGATGAGCCGGTCCTGGAGCCCTGCCTCCGGGGGGAGAATCGTGTCGTCCACGTCCACGCCGAAGGCGGGCCGCCCGTGTTCCACCCTCAGGGTGTCCCATACCGCCCTTCCCGCCGGCACTGCCCCGGCGGACCGGGCCTCCTCCCAGATCCGGACCAGGAGGGAACGGGGGCCCAGGAGATCCAGCGCCATGGGTGCCACGTCGCCCTGCCCCACCACCCGGAGGCCCGGGTCCGGAGTAGCGGGAGGGGATGCTTCGGTGGCGGCCTCCCCCTCGGCCCCCGCTGCCCTGCGTGCTCCCACCTGGAGTGCGATCTCGTCTCCTTCAGGGAGACCCCCCAGGGCCTCGGCGTCCGGACAGGGAGCCCAGCCCTCTCCCCCGGCGGCGTCCAGGAGGCCCTCCTCCTCCAGCACCCCGAGGATGCGGGCCAGGAGGGGCGCGGCTTCGGGTCCCACCAGGGTGAGCACACCCCGCTCCGCCGTCCGGTCGCGGGGGCGGGCGAAGAGGGGAGGCATGCTCCGACGGAAGTGGTCCAGGAGGGGCCCCACGGCAGCCCGACTGACATCCAGGAGGAGGGCGCCGGCCTCGCCGGGCTCCAGGCGGAGGATCCGGAGGTCGGCGATGGGGCGCCCCTTGGGCGTGAGGACCAGGGACCCGGGGGCCCGGCCCCGACCGCCGGCACTGAACTCGGGGATGGACCCGGTGGCCACGCCCGACATCATCCGCCCGGGCTGGCGGCCGGTGAGGACGAACTGGCCCCGGAGGGATCGATCCACCATGGCCACGGCGCCGGTGGCGGCCTCGTACTCGCCGGCAGGGTCCCCATAGTGGCGCACGGGGTGGTCGCCCCCCTCGCCACCCGGCGGGACGGGAATGCCTCCGGCGGCCTCGTGGATGTCGGGAAGTCCGGATGCGACCTCGGCGTCCGACCCGGCCGCTCCCCCAGCCCCAGCTGCAGCGCCTGCGCCTGCTCCTGCCTTCGAATTCGTCGTCATTTCC
>REBX01000148.1 GCA_007692505.1 Gemmatimonadales bacterium
TGAAGGACAGGGTGACCTGCTGCTGGCCCTCGGCGGTCTCCTCGGTAGCCAGCTCCTCGAGCATGGCCTGCGTGAAGACCTGGGAGGCGACCTGCTCCCCATCGACCTTGAGGCGCAGCTCCTGCAGCGTCTCGTCGTTGGGGTTCACGTTCATGGTCACGTCCAGCTGCCCGGCAATGTTGCCGATGGGCGCGGTGGTTCCGCCCTGGGTCAGCGAAGAGATGGAAACCGTGGCCTGGGTCACCGTGTCCTCGACCACCGTGACCTGCGCCCCGGCGTTGGACGTCTGGTTCCCCTTGGTCACCGTAACGGTGATGGAGGCCTGTCCGGCGCTCTCACCGGTCACGGTGCAGCCCGTGTCGGAGCTGGAGACCGAGGCCACGTCGGTGTTCGACGAGGCACACGTGACCGTGGTTTCGGCGCCCTCGGCGCCTCCGGAGATCCCCACTGCGAAGACGGCTTCATCCCCGGTGGCGACGGTCTGGGCCTGCGGTGTCAGACTGACGTTCAGCGACGGCGGCGGCGGCGGATCGGATTCCACGACCTGGACGTCATCGCCACAGGCCGCGACTCCGAACGCCACGACCCCGGCGAACAGTGCGGTACGGTAGAACTTCTTCATTCATTCCTCCCTGGAATGCATGGAGCCCCGGCAGTCCGGTGCCTCTTTCGGGTCACCAGCTCCTGCGCGGGCACGAATAATTCCTGCTCCCCGGGCCACCTCGGAAGTCGGGGCTGCCGCCTGTCCTGACGGCTTCCGACCCCCCGGTCACCACCTGTGGGGACGCTTACATGCTCATTCGTCGCAATGATCATACCAGGCACTCCGTGCATGCCACCCGGCCTGCCGGGACTGCCTGCCACAGCGGGAAGAGCCTCCTCCCCGAGTGGGGACGGCGAACCCTCGGATTTCTCCGGGTGCGTCAAATTTTTCCGGGTCATCTCCATGGGGCACAAAAAAAGCGGGGGCAGCCGAAGCTGCCCCCGCCGGGTCCTTCACCTCACTCGCGTCCGAAAGGCGGACGGAGCGTCGCTCCCTGGATCAGACGCCGCCGATGGCGAACGGCTGGGTGGCAAGGGCGTCGCCCGTACCGGCCCGGATTCCGACACCGTGGATGGCGTCGGCACCCGCGAGCGCACCAGCAGGGAAGGTCCAGATGAAGTCACGGATCACCCCGTTGTCAAGCGAGGGGAACGGAGCGTCAAACGTCGGCCCAGCCGTTGCCGTGATCACGAGGAAGTCGTCCTCGAGAGTGGTCCCGTTATCGAACCGAGCCACCACCACCACTGCGTCGAACGGATTCGTGAACGTGCCCGTGGGCCCGCGAGCCACGATCCGGTTCGGGCTCGTCTCGATGAAGAACTCGAACTCATCGGAGAACGCCATCGAAGGCGCAGCCTCGATGGTGGAAGACAGGAGGGGCACCGAGAAGAAGTCGGAAACACCCATCTCCGCACCCACGGTGGTCACGTCCCGATGCACCAGACGCGCCGCACCGGTGAAGTGGTCCCCGTACGCGTTGTAGACCCGAGCATTGACCTGCGTCGGACGGTTCACACCGGCAGTGGCACGATTGTCCACACCCGTGTACTGGATGTTCCGCAGGAACCCTTCCACCTCGTAGGTGAAGGCGTTCGGGATCTCGATGAAGTCCGTGAACGGCGTCCCGACGGGGCCGGGGTTCCGGTCGTAGACCAGGCGTCCGATGTTCTCGTACCGGATGTCCAGCGAGGCATTCGCCACCTCGACGGCATCCTGAGCCACCGCTGTGAACGAAGCCGTGGCACCGCCCTCATAGAAGGAGGCGGGGCTCAGGCCCGTGATCTCCGGGTCGTTGTTCTCATTCACGTAGGCCATGAACGAGTAGATGCTGGTCCGGTTCCCGGCCTTGTCCCGAATCTGCGCCTGGTAGATGTAGTACCCGGCATCGGTAAGGGCCTGATCCAGCCCGGAGGTCCACTCCAGGCTGGTGGGGGTCCGGACGTACTCGTTGAAGGGAGCCGCCACGATGACCGGCGTCGTGACGAAGTTCCCGTTCCCGGCAACCGCGAACGGCGTCGAGGTGGGCGTCCCGCTTCCCTGCCCGAGCACGATGTCGCGGCTGAACCCGGTGGGGTTCTGGGCCGTGGGCGTGATGTGGATCAGGGTGTGGACGAGGGACTCACCGATGGCCGGAGGAGCAAAGCCCGAGACCACGTCCTCGGAACGGAACTCCAGGTCCTCGATGAAGCTACCCGGCACTTCCTGCACGAAGAGCTGTGCGGCATTGGCAGGCCCGTTCACGACCTCGAAGGTCGGAGCTTCGTCGTCGAAGCCAAAGGTGGCCAGCGTGTGGGACACGGAAGCCGGGCCGTTCACGTTGGTGCCACCAGCCGTCTGGTTGACGGTCCGGCTGTTGCCCAGGGCGTCCTCGGTGATCACCCGCAGGCGATACCGGGTGTTCGTCACCGAGTTCTCAAGCTCGTCGGCCTCGATGACGGTGCTGCCATCCAGGATCTCGAGCTCATTTGCAACGCCGCCCACACCGTTGTCGGACGGGGCGCTGAATCCGTTGGCGCCGGTCAGCGCGAAGCTGTAGTCGGCGTTGATCCAGTTCTCCCGGTTCCCGTTCTGCGACACGATCTGGATCGAGCCGCCCTGCGGGGCCCGCACGTCGATGCGCGCCGGGAAGGGGTGGTCGGCCGAGCGACCGAGGTTCAGGATCCCACCGGCCACGGAGGCGGAGGGCCCGGTATCACCCGTGTCTGCGAACTGCGACGAGATCACGGGAACGATGCCCGTGTTCTCGGTGCCCACGCACCCGAAGGTGACGGAGAAGGGCGAGGAGCTGGCGGTCTGCGAACCACCACAGCTGCCCACTCCGCTCCCCGTGGCCGTGAGGCTCACGGTCACGTTGGCCAGCTCACGGCCCGAGTAGAGGACCGGGATGGGACGGACCATCAGCTCGAAGCCGGGGCCGCCGTACCACACGCGACCCTGCGAGTCCATGGCGTTGGCCTGGTCCCGGTAGTTCTCGGCCCACACGTGGAAGCCGTCGGCGTTGTTGAACTCCACGGCGATCTCGTTGGAGGCCGTGGGCTCGGCCGGACGCTCCACCACGTGGAGGGAAGCCGAGATGATCCGCTCGCCGTTCTGGTGGCGGGGGGCCGCGGTGTACGCCGTGGAGTCCACGTCGTAACGAGCCGTGTTGAACGACAGCGTGATCTGCTGCTGGGCCTCGGCGGTCTCAGCCAGCTCGGCCAGCTCGGCCTGGGTGAAGACCTGAGACGCGACCATCTCCCCATCGACCTTGAGGCGCAGCTCCTGCAGCGTCTCGTCGTTGGGGTTCACGTTCATGGTGACGTCCAGCTGCCCCTGGATGTCGCTGATGTCGGCGGTCACGTTCTGCTGCGTCAGCGACGAGATGGACACCGTCGCCTGCGTGACCGTGTCCTCGACCACCGTCACCTGGGCGCCGGCGTTGGACGTCTGGTTGCCCCGGGTCACCGTGACGGTGATGGAGGCCTGGCCGGCAGCTGCGCCGGTGACGGTGCATCCGGTGTCCGAGCTGGACACGGAAGCCACCGAAGTGTTTGAGGAGGCACAGGTCACCGTGGTCTCGGCGCCGGTCGCGCCACCGGAGATCCCCACTGCGAACACGGCCTGGTCACCCACGGCCACGGTCTGGGCCTGAGGCGTGAGACTCACCGAAAGGGCCGGCGGCGGGGGCGGATCGGACTCGACGACCTGCACGTCGTCGCCACAGGCCGCCACACCGAACGCCAGCACACCGGCGAACAGGGTCATGCGATACAGCTTCTTCATTCATCCCTCCAGGGAGTGAATGGGCACCCCGGGGTGCCGCTTGTTTACGAAAGTGGCCCATCATGGGCCAGTTCGGACCTCGCCTCGGCCGCGCCGAAGCACCTCTCGCCCGAAAAGCTTCCGCCCGTTAGCTGCAAGGCCGGTGCCACAACTGGAACACCCCGGGATCCCTTGTGTCCCAGAGGTTTCGGCGGGAGGGCAGGGGCCTTCATGCCGCATTTCCGGAATCCCGGCGCGCCGGGGCACCTCGGAAATCCGTCGGCGGGGCGCCGGACCGCAGGGAACCCCCTGCCGGCCCCAACGCAGAACGGCCCGCACCGGATCTCTCCGGAGCGGGCCGCCTGTTGTCGTGCCGGGTGCCGGTGGACCGACCGGGGCGTGATGCCCCGGCCGGAACCGGTACCGTCTTACTGCTGGTCCTGGCCGCGAACCTCGGCCAGATCCGTCTGGTACGCCTGCCACTCACCCGGGCGGACCGGAACGTAGAGCGTCTCGAAAGGCCGCTCGGCTCCCGCATCGGCGAAGAGGGGCACACCCTCGAACTCGCCCACCTGCATGATGTCGGCGCAGTCCAGACCGATGATGCCACCAGACCGGACGTACTCCAGGTCATCGAAGTCCACCGGCTCGTCGTTCACGAACCAGTCCCGACCGTCGGCGTACTCGCCGGCGAAGGCGACGCCGGGTCCGAGGTCGGCCACGTTCACCCGACGGGGACCCACCAGCGTGTCACCCTGCGGCGTGATGTAGACCGTCACGTTCTCGCCGGTGGCCAGACAGATCTGTGTCGGCGTGCCCTCGGGGAGCTCGGGCTCCACCTCGCGCTCGATGGTCACCGTGTCCGGCGGCGGGGCCGGGAGCTGCTCCACCACGGTCTCCGTCCGATCCCGGAGGATCACGGAAAGGCCGGCCTGGGCACCCAGGTTGAAGGTGGAGGGCCGGGGGATGAACGCGTCGTCATCCTCGGGCACGTAGTACCCGGTGGCCTCTGCACGGAGGGAGAAGAGGTCGGTGAGCTTGAACCGGAAGCCCAGGAGGCCGCCGGGGCCACCGCCACGGGAGGCGACTCGCCGCGGGCGGTAGAAGTGATCGTAGGAATAGCCGGCCCCAAGGAGGAGTCCGAGGCGCTCGGTGTCCCCGAGCCATGCCGTGTAGAGGAGTCGGGCCTGGTAGAGCTCGTGGGAGATGAAGGTCCGTCCCTGCCAGCCGGGCTGATCCTCCAGCTCGGGTTCGGCATACGTCACGTCGAGCTCGACCGAGAGGTTGGGGAGGATGAAGAATCCAGCGCGCCCTCCGATTCGGGGCGCGTTGTCGATTCCCACCTCATCGTCAAACACCGTGTACCCGCCGACGACCCCCAGCTCGATGGATCCCGCCTGCTGCGCCTCAGTCGTCGCCGGAGCGAAGACGAGGGCGGCGGCGGCGGCCATCGCCAGGATGTTGCGTCCCTTCATGGAGCCTCCCTGAAAGTTTGGAACTCGTGCGCTATGAGATCCGCGTTTGCGCTTCCGTCCGACGATTCACGCGGCCGACGAAACGCGAGGCAGGCGGGAGCTTCCGGGTAGACCCCCGAAATCCCGTCCGAACCTCACCGGTCAAAGTCGGTGGGGAATATACAGGACTCCCAAAGGTCGCACAATGCTGGCGCTTCCCCGGGCCTCGCACTCGGTAAATGGATGTTTATGCCTCGGGCACCCGGCCTGGCTCCTCGGGAGCCAGGCCGGGGCGGCGTCCCTTTCGCTCGTAGGGGAGGATGAGGCGCACCGCCCGTTCGAAGGAAATGTAGTTCCACGCCCAGTTTACGAGGACGAGGGCCCGGTTCCGAAACCCGATGAGCTTGGCCACGTGGACGACCAGCCACATGACCCAGGCCACGAATCCGGTGAAGGTCCTCCCACCCACACGGGCCACGGCGGCATTCCTGCCGATCACCGCCATCATCCCCGGGTCCCGGTACCGGAACTCCCGGAGGGACTCTCCCCCCTCGACCCGCAGGATGTTCGCAGCCACCAGGGAGCCCTGCTGGATCGCCACCGGGGCCACGCCGGGGTGGGGCTCCCCGTCCTCGTCCTCCAGGTAGGCCAGGTCACCGGCCACCCAGACCCCCTCATGGCCGGGGACCGCCATGGTGGGTTCCACCCGCACCCGCATCCCTGGCCCCATGGGCAGTCCCCACGCCTCCGGACCGGGGACGCCCTTCACCCCGCCGGTCCAGACCACGGTCTCCGTGTCCAGCGTCTCGCCACCGGCCAGATGGATCCGGGTGGCCTCCACGCCCTCCACCGGTGTGTCCAGTCGGACCTCGACCTTCCGCCGCTCCAGCCGGTCCCGGGCGTAGTCCGAGAGCCCCTCGGGCATTCCCCCCAGGACCCGATCCATGGCCTCCAGGAGGACAATACGGACCTGGTCCATGTCCAGCATGGGGTAGTCCCGCTGGAGGGGTCCGTGGACCAGCTCCGCAAGGGCCCCGGAGAACTCCACCCCCGTGGGCCCGCCACCCACCACGGCAAAGGTGAGGAGTCGTCTGCGTCGATCCGCATCCTCCTCGTGGGCCGCCGCCTCGAAGCACGACAGGACGTGGTGCCGGAGGGGGACCGCCTCGTCCATGGCCCGGAGGGGGAAGGCGTGCTTCGCCGCACCCTCCACCCCGAAGAAGTGGGTGGTGGCGCCCATGGCCAGGACCAGGTGGTCGTAGGAGAGCTCGTCGGTGGAGGTCCGGACGATGCGCTCCCCGGGGTCCACCTCGGTGATCTCGCCCATGCGGAAGGTGACGTTCTTCGCCTTCCGGAGGATGGAACGCACCGGGTAGGCGATCTCGGTGGGTCCGAGCTCCGCGGCAGCGACCTGGTACAGGAGGGGGAGGAAGGTGTGGTAGTTCTGCCGATCCAGGAGGACCACGTCCACGTCCTCGCCATCGAGCTTCTGGACGGCCCAGAGCCCCGCGAACCCGGCGCCGGCCACCACGACCCGGGGCCGGCGGCTCTCCGCTCCCGGGGTCATGAGCCCTCCCCGGTTGCCCTGGCGGGCTCGGCCCGCCAGGCAGCCATCCCCCCGGCCAGGTGGGCCACCTCCCGGACACCTGCGTCCAGGAGGAGGTGTGCGGCGTCCAGGCTTCGGCGTCCCGACTCGCAGACGGTGACCGCTCCCCGCTGTCGGGCCTTCTCGAGCCAGCCCGGATCCGACGCCTGGCCTGCCACCTTCCGAAGGGGGAGGTGGGTAGCCCCCAGATCCTCCAGGTTGCCGGCCGCCCACTCCCAGTCCTCCCGGACGTCCAGAAGGAGGGGGGGGGCGGCGGATTCCATGCGGCGGGCCAGCTCCCCGGGCCCCAGCTCCGGGATCCCCTCCCCTGCCCCGGGCCCCGACCCCGCCGGGCGGAGCTCGCCAGTGGCGCAAAACCAGTCGTAGTCCACCAGGTCGAGAATCTTCGGGTCGTCTCCGCAGACCGGGCACGCCGGATCCCGCCGGGGATGGACCCAGCGGAACTCCAGGGCCCGGGCGTCGAAGACCAGGAGGCGACCCACCGCCCCGGAGGGCTCGGCCGAACGGGAGGGCGTCACGCCGTCTGCCGCGGCCGGGCCGGGGGCCTCCCCCAGGATGAGCCGGATGGCCTCCAGCGCCTGCAGGCTCCCCACCACCCCGGGCAGCACCCCCAGGACCCCGGCCTCGGCACACCCGGGCACCATCCCCGGGGGCGGGGGGTCCCGGAAGAGGCATCGGTAGCAGGGTCCCCCGGGGGCCGCGAAGACGGACATCTGCCCTTCCCAGCGGAGGATGGCGCCGTACACCCAGGGCCGTCCCTCCAGGACGCAGGCATCGTTCACCAGGTACCGTGTGGGGAAGTTGTCCGAGCCGTCCACCACCACGTCGTGGTCCGCCACGAGCCCCCGGGCGTTCCCCGAGGTCAGGGCCTCCTCCCGGGCCTCCACCACGATCTCGGGGTTCAGCGCCCGGAGCCTGCGGGCCGCCGAAACCACCTTGGCCCGCCCCACGTCGGGGGTGCCGTGGAGGACCTGCCGCTGGAGGTTGGAGAGCTCCACACGGTCCGGGTCCACCAGGGTGATGTGCCCCACCCCTGCAGCGGCCAGGTAGAGGGCGGCTGGCGATCCGAGCCCGCCGGCCCCCACCACCAGGACCCGGGCCCGGGAGAGGGTCGTCTGCCCCTCCATCCCCACCCCGTCAAGGCTGAAGTGTCGGGCGTAGCGCCTGAGCTCGTCGGGAACGAAGGGCGAGGCGGATGGATCGACGGCGGTGGCTCGGTTCATGGTGTGGCCTTCGGTCGTGCCGGTGAAGGGCCCGGACCCGGGCTCCCGGCCGGGCATGACCCCCTGCCCGGATGGGAGTTCCCGCTCTACCGCGGGGAGGCCGGAGCCCGGCTCCCGCCCTGGGCGGTGACCAGGAACCGGTTGGAAGACCGGATGAGTTCGTTCACCCGCTCCGTGGGCTCACCAGCCGACTCGGCCACCTCCGCCAGCATGAAGTAGAGGAAGTAGAACTGGGCCGGGATGTTCAGGGTGGCCCGGTCCGGCCAGATCTCCCGGTCCTGGAGCCCCCGGTGCGAATGCACCTGGTCCACCAGGGCCAGAGAACGGGTCAGATCCACCCACTCGTTCCCGAAGCGTTCGGGGGCCCGGAGGATGTCGGGATCCCGGTCCAGGTCGTGGGTCCTGAGCTTGGAGGACACCCCCTGGCGGACGGCCCACCGGTTGAGCTGCAGGTCGGCGGCCAGGCCGCCGGTGGTGGCAAAGTGGATGGGTCGCTCGCCCAGCGAGTCCCGGATCATGGCCAGGGCAATGCGCTCGCCCCGCCCGAGCCAGGTGCCCGCAGGGTAGCGCACGGCAATGTCTCCCAGCTCGAAGACGGCATCATCCTGGAGGACCCCACTCCGGATGGAGTTCAACTCGTCGTCGCTCAGGCGGGTAACGGATCGGGCCGGGACCTGCGGGTCCTGCCGGTGAGCGAGCTCCACGTCGGGCTCCCAGTGCCGCTGGCGCTCGGGCTGGGTGTGGTAGTTCACCTGGCGGGGGTACCAGTCCGTGTAGAGGTACTGGACCACGACCACGCTCACGTCCTGCCGGATGCCCTCCACCTCCTGGAGGTACCAGAGGGGGAAGGTGTCGTTGTCTCCGTTCGTGAAGAGGATCCCGTACGGCTCCACGCTCTGCAGGAGGTTCCAGGCCCAGTCCCGGGCCGAGTGGTCGTCGGACCGGTCCGCCCAGGACCAGTTGGCGAAGAGGGGCACCAGTGCCACGGCCAGCACCAGCGAGGCCACCCCCAGCGACTTCTTCGAGGGGGTCCGCCCCGCCGCCCACCGCCAGGCCCCGGCCAGCCCCATGCCGGCCAGGAAGCCCCAAAGGTGGAAGGACGCGATGAAGAAGTAGTCCCTCTCCCGCACCTCCCTCATGGTGCGGGGGTCTGCCCAGTCCGGGCCCAGGCTGTACCCGTACCGGAAGTTCAGGTAGTAGACGAGGCCCACGGTGAGGGTCCCGGTGAGCACACCCATGTAGACCACGTGCCCCCGTCCGGAGCGCCAGGCCATGAAGAGCCCCCCCACTCCCAGCCCCAGGAAGAGCAGGGACACCGGGAGTCGGGCGTTCCCGGGCACCGAGTCCGGCGCCAGCCCCCGGGCCCACTGCCAGTCGAAATACTGGAAGTAGTTGTAGAATTGGTGGACCAGGAGCCCCGCCCCCCGGGTCTCGGGGTTCCTGGGGTCCGAGGTGGGATCCGTGAAGATGGACGGCTTCCCGTACTGCTCCCGGGCCAGGTTCGCCCTCAGGGCCTCGCACCCCATGTTCCCGTTGGAATAGATGGCCACGGCGGCCCCCACCATGCTCTCGCAGACCGGCTCCCCCTCGTTGATGATGGGCTGCTGGGCGGAGCGGAGGGGAAGGAAGAAGTTGAAGGAGAGCCCCACGACCACGGCCAGGACCCCCCGAACCCAGAGGCGCCGGTCCAGGAACGCCGCCGGCTTCTCCGAAAGGACCAGCGCCAGGAGTGCCGGCGCAGGCAGGAGCGACATGAGGTGGTTCGTGGACCCCAGGATCATGAGGTACACGGCCAGGACCAGGTACCACCCGGCCCCGGGCTCGTCCCGGCGGTCCCGCCACCGGAGGGCGAGCCAGGTCACGATGGCAATGACCAGCACGCTCAGGGTGTAGACCTTCTCGTTCACGTTGGACTGGTTCCACACCGTGTAGGCCGTGGAGCCCAGGATGGCGCCGGCCCAGGCCCCCAGGATGGGGAGCCGCCTGCGCCAAGCCTCGGGCAGGGGGCTGTCCTCCTGGAAGATCCCCGCCAGGATCCGCCATGCCGCCAGGTACATGAACCCCGTGGCGGCTGCCGACGTGGTGGCGGCCAGGAGGTTGATCCGCACGGCAACGGGAAGCCCCGTGACCCCCAGGAGCATCTCCCAGACCCGACCCACCACCACGAAGAGGGGATTCCCCGGCGGGTGGGGGATCCCCAGGATGTGGGCGGTGGCGATGTACTCGCTGGT
>REBX01000068.1 GCA_007692505.1 Gemmatimonadales bacterium
AGGGCGTGGTTTTCGGGGCGGGGGATCCAGCTGGAGGCGGACTCGGCCATCGTGTACGACGACGGCACGGGTCGGGTGCGGACCCGGGGCTCCACCCTCCTCACGCCGGACCGCGGGGATCCGGTGCGAAGTCGCTCCATGGTCTACGACATCGGGTCCAGTTCGGCCACGGCGCTGGGGGCCGAGACCACCTACTCGGAGGGAGGCGCGAACTGGATCGTCCGGGGAGACCTGGACCGGGTGGAGGACGGGCTCCTCTTCGGGAGTCGGACCCGCTTCACATCGTGTGACCTGGACCCGCCCCATTCGTACTTCGAGGCGGAGAACCTGAAGATCATCCGGGACCGGGTCCTGGTGGCCCGCTCCGTTCGGCTCTACTTCGAGGACGTCCCGGTGGCGTGGCTGCCCTTCATGGCCCAGCCCATCCAGTCCGGGAGGGCCAGTGGGCTCCTCACACCGTCCTTCTCGGCCACCGACGTGGTGCGCACCTCCCAGGGGTACGACCGGCGGGTCTCCAACATCGGGTACTACTGGGCCATGTCGGACTACTCCGATGCCACCCTGGCCATGGACTGGTGGTCGAACAACTACACCGCCCTCACCGGGTCCCTCCGCTACAACTGGGCCCGGCAGTTCCTCTCCGGAGACGCTTCGGTGCGCCGGTTCTGGAGGGAAACGGGGGCACGGGAGTTCGCGGTGTCCACCCGGAACAGCTGGGAGGTGACGGAGCGGACCCGGGTGCGGGCAGCGGGGAACTTCGTCTCGAACACGGGCCTCGTCCGCCAGAACTCGCTGGATCCTGCCGAGCTCACTTCGGCCATCGAGTCCAACGCGAGCCTCCAGCACCGCTTCGACTGGGGCACCCTGGCCCTGTCGGCCAACCGGCAGCAGTACCTGAGCGACGACCGGGTGACCATGTCGCTCCCCAACGCCAGCCTGAACTTCAACACCGTCACCCTGTTCAGCGCGGCGCCCCAGGAGGCCCGCTGGTACAACAACCTGAACCTGGGGGGGTCCGGATCCTTCCGGAGGGACGTGAGGGAGTTCGTCCCCCAGCCCGATTCCGCCTTCACCTTCGGCCAGGCGGACAATGTCCGGACCCGGGCCCAGTTCCGGAGCACGGCCTCCCTTGGGGACGTGTCGCTCAGGGGATCGGTGAACTACCAGGAAACGGCGTTCCCCTCGGTGCCGGCGGCCCTCCTGGGGTCCGGACAGGGAGCCGGGTCCCTGGCCCTGGCCCCCGACGGGATGCCCGCCCTCTTCGACGAGCACGGGAGCCCGGTGGGGGAGCGGGTGTCCTTTGCCGATGCAACTGCGGACTGGGATGTGTCGCTCAGTTACCAGCAGCGCCTCATCGGGTCCTCCACCGTCACGCCATCCGTATCCCTCAGGGGGACCTTCGCTCGGGTGGACTCCATTCCGGAGGCGATGAGCTTCCAGGAGGGACCCACCAGGGTAAACTTCGGACTTTCGGCGCGGACGGAGCTCTTCGGGTTCTACCCCGGGTTCCGGTCCTGGGATGCGCTCCGCCACAAGGTGACCCCGTCCCTCTCCTACAGCTGGGCACCAACGACCCGCCCGACGGAGCTCCAGGAGAGGGTATTCGGTGTGGACGAGCTGAGGCGGAGGAGCCAGCTGAACCTGACCATCAACCAGACGCTGGAGGCCCGGGTCTCGGAGGATCGGGTCGAGGAGGAGGCAGCCGAAGAGGCAGGTGGTGTGGAGGACGGGACAGGAGACGAGGAGGCCCCCACCCTTCCCGGCGAGGATGGGGCGGAGACCACGGACGCCACGGACGAGGACACCGGAGACGACCCGGAGGATTCGGACGAGGGGGCGGAGGCCGGAGGGGCCGAGGTTCCGGGCCTGTCCGACGAAGGACTCCGTCGGCAGCCCCCGAGCCGGGTGGTGACCCTCCTCTCGCTTTCCACCTCTGCGCTGGCCTACGACCTGGTCCGGGCGGACTCCCTGGGACGCTTCTCCGACGGCTTCACCACCACCAGCCTCCGGAACACGGTGCGGTCGGACTACTTCAGGGCCCTGGACCTTTCCTTCAGTCACAACCTCTGGGAGGATCCCGGTGAGTCGGCCGATGGCCGTCGGAGCTTCTCCCCCCACCTGGAACAGCTCTCCCTGGGGTTCCGCCTGAACGACGACTCCCGGGTCGTGAACGCCCTGGCAGGGCTCCTCGGTGTGGATCGTTCGGAGGAGGAGGACCACGACCACGGGCTCACCGGGGTACAGGCCGACGAGGACTCATTTGCCGAAGGCGCCGGGCGCGGGGACGGGTTCGACCAGAATCGAGTCCTTCCGGGAGGCGCCCGGGAGGGCACCGATGGCCCTGCCGCCCGGAGGCAGGGCTGGGACGCCCGGATCCAGTACTCCCTCCGCCGTCCCCGGAGCCCCGCGTCGGCACCCACGTCGGGCTCCCTTCGACGCCAGACGGTTCGGGGGTCCCTGAACTTCCAGCCCACTCTGAACTGGGAGGCAAGCTGGAGCACCTCCTACGACCTGGAGGAGCAACGGTTCAACGACCATGCGCTGCAGCTTGTCCGGGACCTCCACGAGTGGGAGGCGCGGTTCGGCTTCCGGCAGGCGGCCAACGGGAACTGGAGCTTCCAGTTCGAGGTGTCCCTCCGGGCGAACGAGGACCTGCGCTTTGACTATCAGCAGCGGAACACCGATTCCACCCGGGGACTGAACGGAGGCCGGGACCTGGGATTCTGACGGGAGCCTGCCCACCCCGTGCCACCTGCGGCGCGCTGATGTCCCCTGCCGATGGTCCCGGTTGTCCCCCCTGGAGGACACCCGGATACGTCTCCTCCTCCCGGGGCCGGGTCCGGACTCGGCATGGTCCATGCACTGCTTCCATGTTGTTCCCCGTGCTCGTGCGCGAATCCAGCCGGAGCCAGCAATGAATCGTTACATCCGTGGGGGAGTGGCCAGCTTCGTCCTGGCCGGCCTCGTTGTCCTGTCGGGATGCGAGGAGACCGTGGTGTCGGGGGGAAGTGGCGGAGGAGTGCCGGCGCCTCCCCGGGACCTGGCAGTGGACTACTGGGCGGGAGCCGTGGATGTCTCCTGGTCGTTGGATTCCCGGTGGGCCGGCGAGCCCTTCCGGGTCTATTCCCGGCAGGCCGGCCACGGGGACTGGCGGTGGATCGCCGAGGTGACGAGCTGCTCCTCGGGCCAGTGCAGCTACCGGGACCGGAATGTCGAGCCGCGGCGGACCTACGAGTATTTCGTTTCGGCGGTGGACCCGGGGTCCGGGGAGGAGACCGCCTCCGAATACGCCATGGAGGTCCATGTCCCCGACCCCGTCCCCCCGCCGGTGCCCGCGTTCGTGGAGGCCGTTCCCCTGGACGGGGCCATCTACCTCCGGTGGGACGATCGGGCCAGGGAGGCCGACGACTTCCTCTATTACAGGGTCTATCTGGAGGGAGGGGAGGGAGAGGTGGTCCTCCTGGGTGAAACGGACTCGGAGGGGTTCCTGGACCTCGTGGTGGAGAATGGCAGCACCTACGGCTATTTCGTGACGTCCGTGGATGACCGGGGGCACGAGAGCGATGGTAGCGCCCTTGCGGAGGGTACGCCCCGGCCGGACTACCACGGTGAGGTCCTCCTGGCCTGGGAGGACGACCCATCCCGCTCCGGCTTCCGATTCCAGGAGGACGAGTCGGTGGACCCGGTCCTTCCCGGGGATGACTCGTCCCGGGACTTCCGGATGGAGAGGGACTCCGAAGGGGTGTGGCTCGTGCCGGCACCCGGTGTCGAGGTGCACTCCTCGGCCCTGCCTACCACGGCCCTTCGCTGCGGGCCCGCCGCCGATGCAGGGTGCGTCGACGTCCGGGTGGCCCCTTCGTCGGGATGGGGGACCAGCGACATGGGCCTCGCCCCTGGCTTCAGCTACGTGGTCCGCGTTCCTGTCGCGGGGGGGCAGTGGCAGTACGGAGTCCTGAGGGTCTCCCATGTAGGCGGATCGCAGGATGGGTCCATCGTGATCTTCGACTGGGCCTTCCAGCTGCAGCCCGGGAACCCGGCCCTTTCTCCCGTGAACGGGGGCACAGGCCCCCGCTGAACTCGTTGTGCCCCCCGGGACCGGGGGCTATCTTCGGCAGCCATGATCCCGGTCCTGGAAGCGGTTCCCAACGTGAGTTCCGGCCGTGACCCCCGACTCCTCGAGAGGATGGTCGAGGCTGCCGCGGGAACCGGTGTCGATGTCGTGGACGTGACATCGGACCCGGACCACGACAGGTCGGTCCTCACCATCCTGGGGGGCCCGGAGGCGGTGGTGGAGGCCTGTCTCCGCCTGGGTGAGGAGGCCGCCCGGAGCATTGACCTGGGGAAGCAGGATGGGGTCCACCCCAGGGTGGGAGCCCTGGACGTGGTGCCCTTCGTCCCACTCCAGGGACTCTCCATGGCCCGGGCCGTGGTCCTCTCCCGGGACTTCGCACTCCGGATGGTGGAGGAGCTGGGGATTCCCGTGTTCCTGTATGCTGAGTCCTCGGTGCCCCCGGGGAGGGGGTTGGCCGAGATCCGTGGCCACGGAGGGTTCGAGGGACTTCGAGACGCTCCGGACGCAGCCAGGGGGGTGCCGCTCCCGGACTTTCCGGCCGGGTCCGGCCGGGTCCATCCCACGGCAGGCGCTACCTGCGTCGGGGCCCGGCCCCTTCTACTGGCCTGGAACGTGGACGTTTCGGGCCTGGAGATGACGACGCTCCGGTCGGTGGCTCGCCGGCTGCGGGAACGTGATGGTGGTCTGGAGGGTCTTCGAACCCTCGCGCTGGAGCTTCCGCGGCAAGGGAGGAGACAGATTTCCATGAACCTGGAGGACGTCCGGAATCGGGATCCCTTTGCCGCATTCAGGGCCATCGAGGAGATGGTGGAAGAGAAAGGGGGTCGGATCGAGGGCACCGAGATCATCGGGCTTCGCCCCGACGAGCTCCTCCTGGCCGCCGGAGCGGAGCGACTCTCCCTGCTGGACCCGGACCCGTCCCCCATGGTATCCTCCCGGCTGGCCGAGCACGTGTCCCGGCGGTGTCGCCACCTGGCCTCGAAACTCAGGGACATGGCTTCGCGGTGTGAAGCTCCACTGGATGAGCCCTACCACCGTCTCCTCGACCTTGCTGACGAACTGGACCCATCCCCGCCATCGGACGAACCAGAATGAAGATCCACGAGCTGAAGCGGCAAGCCCGCGACCATGAGCGGAAGGAGGATTGGGGCCGTGCGCTTGCCCTCTATCGGCGCGCCCTGGATGCCATGGAGGAGGCCGAAGAGCCCGACATAGCCCTCCACAACCGCATGGCCGACCTCCACATCCGGATGGGAGAGGTGGAGAAGGCGGTGGAGCGATACGAGGAGGCCGTCGACCTCTACCTGGAGTCCGGCCTGGAGAACAACGCGGTGGCCGTCTGCCGGAAGCTGATCCGGAACGTTCCCCACCTCCCGGCCACCTGGCTTCGACTGGGCAGGATTCGGGCTGATCAGGGATTCCGGGTGGATGCCCGGGGGCACTTCGTCCAGTATGCCCAGATGCAGGAGGAGCTGGGGAATCGTGAGGCGGCGCTGGCCGCCCTCGAGGAGTTGGCCTCGAGGTTCTCCGAAGATGCCGAGGCCCACCAGATGCTGGGCGAGGCCTACTCCAGTGCCGAGCGAAAGGAGGATGGGGTCCGTGAGCTCCTCCTGGCCCGTGACCTCTTCCACCGGGCGGGAGCGTCGGACCAGGCATCCAGGGTCGAGGACCGGATTAGGACGTTGGACCCGGAGCTGGAGCTCCCCGAGCCCGGGGAGGGACCCGGGCCCGCGACTCCGGAGGAGCGTCGGCCTGCTGACCCGATCGCCGGTGCAGGGGTGGAAGACCTCGCCTTCGACGACCCCTTCTCCGTGGACCTCTCCTCCGGGGAGGAGGAGGCCCCGGACAGTTCCGGGTCGGTCCCCGGGGATGCGTCCGTCCCCGCCCCGGAGGCCTCCGACCTGGACTTCGAGGAGTTGCCGGGTCGCAGGGATCTCGAAGGGGAGGGCGATGTCAGCTCCGCCGATCCCATCCCGGGCTTCGAGTCAACCGGCTTCGAGATGAACCCCCCGGACACGGAAGAGGGAGCGGGCCCCGGCGGGCTGCTGGACGGGGAGGCGGGGTCCGAAGGAGACGCCGACCTCTTCCTGGACGACTTCGGGCCGGCAGAAGAGGAGCCGCGTCTCGACTCGGAGACGGAAGCTCCGTCGGCGGATGCCATCCCGGTGGAGGAGGCTGCCGGGGGCACTGTCCCGCCGGGTTTCCAGGATCCCCTTGCCCCGGAGGACGACGAGGAGGAGGCCCCGGACCCGCTCCCTCTCCTGGACGACGGGTTCGGAGAACTGGCCCCGGAACCGGAGGTGTCGGAGGGGCAGGGCGGGGCGGAGACTCCCGTGGCAGCCGCTCGCGAGGAGGTGGAGGCCGCGGTCAGGGCCGGGGACGCTCGGGTCCTCCTGGAGGCCCTGGGAACCCTGGCACATGCTCTGGAGGACACCGGGGAAGAGCTCAAGGCCGCCTCGGTGCGGGAGCGGATGGCGGAGCTGGACCCGGACGCCTCAGTCGGGACGGGATCCATGGGTGGGGAGCTTGCCCCCCCGGCCACGGGAGCTGATCCCGGCCCTGCCGGTCCTCGACTGCCGGCCTCCCCGGCTGACGCCGGGAGCGACCTCCTTCCGGCTCCATGGTCCGGCGATGTCGAGGGGGAAGACAGAGGGGAACCGGACGTGCCGGAGGACGGGAAGGACATCTCCGGCGGGTGGGTGGACCTGGGATCCCTGGTCATGGACGAGGGAGGAGAGGGCGGAACTCGCTGGACCGTGGAGGCGGAGGAGCCGTCCGGGGATGAAAGTGCGGATTTCTCCCGGATGCTGGCCAGCTTCAAGGCGAAGGTGGCGGACAACCTCTCCAGGGACGATGCGCGCTCCCAGTACGACCTGGGTGCCGCATACCGGGAGATGGGGCTCTGGGACGAGGCCATCGCCCAATTCCAGCAGGCACTCCGGGCCGACCCCCGGCACCTGGGGTCCTTCGAGATGATGGGACAGTGCTTCCTGGAGAAGGGAGAACCCCGGATCGCCATCCGGGTGCTGGAGAGAGCCACCGGGCTGCCCTGGGAGATCGAGGATGACCTGGTGGGAATCTACTATTACCTGGGCCGCGCTCACGAGGCCGCAGGCCAGGCAGAGGAGGCTCGCGAGTTCTACGAGAAGGTCTTCTCCCTGGACATCAACTTCATGGACGTGACGGACCGACTTCGCGAACTTCGATGATCCCCTCCGGTCTCCCCGAATTCAGGTCATCTGAATGACTGGCAACGCCACACCGGCCCCATCTGCCGCCGCACCCCCGTCCCGCCTCGAGCGAATCCGGGCTCCGGTTCGCGGACGCCTGTCCGGCGTCGATGCGGAGATCCGGCGGATCGTCCTCAGCGACTTCGACATGATCGCCGAGGTGAACGACGCCCTGGACAGGATGCAGGGAAAGCTCTTCCGCCCCACACTCCTCCTCCTGGTCAACGAGGCCGGCGGGAACCCCCACGAGGATGCGATCTCGCTGGCGGCGGTGGTAGAACTCGTGCACCTGGCCACCCTGGTCCACGATGACGCCGTGGACCACTCGGTGCTCCGGCGGGGACTGCCCACGGTGAACCACCTCTGGAGTCACCAGGTGGCCATCATCGCCGGGGACTACCTCTACACCCGGGCCATGGTGGAGCTGGGCCGCATCGGCCGCATCGAGCCCATCCGGGCCCTGGCCCGGGCTGCCAATGCCATGACGGTGGGAGAGTTCCGCCAGCTGACCTCCCGGGATGCCCTGGACTTCGGCGAGGAGGACTACACCAACCTCATCGCCGCCAAGACCGCATCCCTCATGAGTGCCGCCTGTGAAATCGGGGCGCTGGTCGGAGCCGAGGAGTACAGGGAGGACTTCCGAGCCTTCGGCCATGCTCTGGGAATGGCCTTCCAGGTGGCCGACGACCTCCTGGACTACGAGGGCAAGGAGGAACTCACCGGGAAGCCCACCGGCCACGACCTCCGGGAGCGGAAGGTCACCCTCCCCCTGATCCATGCCTTCCGGGAGGGGGATGAGGCGGAGCGGGAGGTGATCCGGGACTTCTTCACCCTTGCCGAACCGGACGACGAGCAGATCTCCCGGGTCATCTCCATCGTGGCCGGGCGGGGTGGGCTTGAATACGCCCGTGCCGAGGCCCGACGATACGCCACTTCCGCGGAGGACGCCCTCGCCCGGGCAGGAGGAGACTCGAGGGCGCTGGATGCCCTCCGGGCCGCCATCGACTATGCCGTGGAGCGCCGCCGATGAGAGGGAAACAGACCATGACCCGCGTCCCCGCTGGAGCTGCCACGTGAATACCCTCCTGGACGGCCGCCCGCGGCGAAGCATGGGCAGGACGGCGTGGATCCTCGTCCTGGGGTTGTTCCTGGGTGGGCTCCTGACGCACCTCTCCGAGACCTTCCTCCCGGAGAGCGCCGCCCGGGACTTCCTGGTGACGTCGGTAGCCGCATCGGCGGGTCCGGTGCACCTGGACCTGGTGGCCGTGGCCTTCACGCTGGGGCCTGTCGTCCTGTCGCTCAACGTGCTTACCCTGGTGGGGATCGCCCTGGTCGCCCTCGTGGCCCGATCCCTGATCTGACCCCTGGCCCGGCCTGCTCCGGACGGCGCATGCCACCGGATGCCGGAGGAGATACGAGATGTTTGGTGGAGTTGGGATGTGGGAGCTGCTCTTCGTCTTCGGAATCGTCCTCCTCCTCTTCGGGGCCAAGCGCCTCCCGGAGATCGGGTCGTCCCTGGGGCGCGGGATCCGGGAGTTCAAGGGATCCCTTCGGGAGATCGAATCGGAGCTCAAGCTCCCCGAGGAATCGAAGCGGAAGTCCCCCGGAAATGGAAAGGGTGAGGAGAAGCACGGAGGAGACGATGACGAGGGCGAGGAGAACGGGGAGCCTCGCCGCCTGACCACCTCCGGCTGAGGGGGGGCAGCCCCCCCGGAAAGCTCCCCTGTTCCTTCCCTGCACGAAGGCCCCGCCTCCCGATGATCCGGGAGGCGGGGCCTTCGTGCAGGGCTGGGAGTGACCCTCCTGTCAGGACATCATCGGGTGCCCGTCCATGGTCTCCCGATCAGAAGGCCATGGGGATCTGGGGCTGATCGTCCTGCTCCTCCACAGCCCGGAAGAAGTCGGCCCGACCGTCCACGATCCGGGTCGTCTCCCGGAGTCCGTCCAGCCACTGCATGAGGCGCTCCTGACGGAGCTGGGCCACCATGCTCTGGCGGAGGATGTCCTTCTGGGCCAGGAATTCTTCCCGGTCGGCCTCAACCTTTTCGGTGACCTCCATCAGGATGACCTGGCCACCCTGGCGCACCGGACCGGCAAAGGAGCCCGGCTCCGTACCGAAGGCTGCGCCGATGGCAGCGTTCCGCTGGCCCAGGCCCGGCACCGCATCCATCCGGGAGAAGAGCCCGGAGGACTCCACCCGGAGCTCCTCCCTCTCGGCGAGGGCGTCCAGGTCCACCGAGCCGTCCTGCAGCTCATCCCTCATGGCCCGGGCCTCCTCCAGGGTCTGCTCCACCTTCTTCTCCCGCACGAGTCGGTCCCGGATTTCGTCGCTGACCTCTTCGAGGGGCAGCACGCCGGAGCGCACCCGGCTGGTGAGTTCCAGCATGTAGAAGGCCTGCCGGGTCTCGAAGACGGGGCTGACGGAGCCCACCGGTTCCCGGTCCTCGAAGATCCAGTCCCGGCCCTCCATTGCCTCGCCTACCCCGGGGAGGACGGCAAAGTCCTCCCGGATCTCCCCTTCATGGATCTCGAGTCCCATCTCGGAGGCGATTTCGTCCAGGGTCCGGTTCGGGGCCATGGCGTCCAGGGAGTCGGCCCGGGTAAGGAGTCGCAGCTCGGCTTCGTCGGAGCGGTCGATGGAGAGGAGGATGTGACGGGCCTCGGCCTCGTCTCCGTCCCGCTCCAGGACCTCCAGGAGGTGGATCCCCCGGGACGTGAGGAGGGGCTCGCCGATCTCTCCTGCCGGACGGCTGAAGACGGCCTCGATGAAGCTTTCCGGCCAGTCGTCGGAGTCCCGGGTCAGGGTGCCCAGCTGGCCCCCGTCCCCTGCCGATGCGGGGTCATCGCTCTCGATCTCGGCCAGCTCTTCCCAGCTGATCCCGTCCAGCAGCTCGGCCCGGATGTTCTCGGCCCGCTCCATTACCGCGGCGGA
>REBX01000065.1 GCA_007692505.1 Gemmatimonadales bacterium
CCAGGCCCATGCGGCGGCCCTCCACCAGGTGGAGGAAGTCCAGGAGGAGGACGTCCAGGCCTGGGAGGACGGGGCTGTCCTGGTCCCGGGTGGGGGCGGCGTCCAGGGTGTCGCTGGTGGTGGAGCCCTCCTCCTGGGAAGGTGCGCCCTCGCCGATGCCACAGGCCCCGGGGGCCAGGAGGAAGAGGAGGAGGAGGGCCGGGTGGGGGCGGCGGGTGCGGGGTTCGGGGTGGAGGCGGGGCCCGCGGGGCCGCCGGGCGGGGCTACATGCGCTCATAGAGGAATTCTGGCGTCATCTGGTTCAGGGACTCGGCGATGCGGGTGAAGTCGCCGGTGGCCAGGAGGATGCCCAGGAGGATGAGGAGCACGCCGCTGCCCCGCTGGATCCAGGGTAGCCAGGGTCCGATGCGGCCCTGCACCTGGAGGAAGCGGGAGAGACCCAGCGCCGCCAGGAGGAAGGGGACGGCGAGCCCCACCGAGTAGCCCCCCAGGAGGATCACTCCCTGCAGGGGCGCCTCGCCGGCGGCGGCCAGGGTGAGGATGCCGCCCAGGATGGGGCCCACGCAGGGGGTCCACCCGAACCCGAAGGCCATTCCGGCCACGACGGTGCCCAGGTTCCCCATGGGGCGGCTCTGGAGGTGGACCCTCCACTCCCGCATGGCCCAGGGCATGCGGATGACCTCCAGGAGGAGGATGCCGAAGCCCACCAGGAGGATGCCTCCAACCACCTCGAAGACCCGGCTGTACACCACCAGGAAGCTGCCCAGGAAGCCGGCGGAGGCCCCCATGGCCATGAACACGGCAGAGAACCCGCCCACGAAGAGGAGGCCATTCCGCAGGATGGCGGGAGAGCGCTCGCCTGCGGCCCGGGCCCGGGTGAGCTCGTCCAGGCTGGAGCCCGTGATGAAGCTCACGTAGGCCGGCACCAGGGGGAGCACGCAGGGCGAGAGGAAGCTGATGAGCCCGGCGCTCACCGCCAGGAGGAGGGAGAGTTCGGAGGCCATCATGGGCGGTACACCTCACCGGTGGGTTGGGCGGCCTGCTCCGCCGGGGCATCCGTCCGGGCGGCCCGCTCCGCCAGGGCATCTTCCACCCGGGCGCGCTCCGTGGGGGCCATGGGGTCGAACTCGCCGATCCAGCGGTGGAGGATCGTCCCGTCGTGGCCGATGAGAAAGGTCTCGGGGACGCTGTATGTCCGGAAGCGGTTCATGACCCGCTGGTCCGGATCCAGGAGGATGGAGAAGCCGATGTCGTGCTCCTCGATGAACTCCCGGATGCGGGCGTCGGCGCCGCCCCGGTCCACGCTGGCTCCCACCACCTGCAGGCCCTGCGCACCGTACTCCCGGTGGAGGGCATCCAGCTTGGGCATCTCCCGGACGCAGGGGGCGCACCAGGTGGCCCAGATGTTCAGGACGACCACGTCGCCCTCCAGGTCGGCCAGGGCCACCTCCCGGCCGTCCAGGGTGGTGCCCGACCACGCCGGTGCCGGCGAGCCGGGGCGATTCGGCGAGGGCGCTGCCTCGCCGTCCGTTCCGGTGCACCCCGCCAGGAGGAGGACGCCTGCGGCCACCATGGCGGCGAGGGCCGCAGCGGGCCGGCGGCCGGATGAGGGTCGGGCGGGAGATCGGCGAGACGTCATGGGGTCCGGCCTGCGGGACGGGGTGGCGGAGCGGACTCTCAATTTCACATGACGGAAAGGCCGATGCCACCCCGGGGCCGCACCCGCGGCGCGGCAGACCCGGGCTCGGATGTCGGGCGGTGATGGGGGTGCGGGGGCCGGTGGTGCGCCGCGTTGTCCCCGGAACGTCTGCGGGGTACAATGAGCAGGACTCCCACAACCTCGTCACCGGCGCCGCTTTCAGGGGCCGAGCCCTCCAGACCTCCGGGCCCATGCCGCACCACTTCCAGCCCGATTCCGCCCGTCCTTCCGGGCCCGCGTCCCGCCCTCTCCGCCGCCGCTTCCTGCGGTGGGGCGGGGGCGCGTTCCTCCTCCTCCTCCCGGTGCTCCTCCTGACGGTCCCTGCCGAGCCCCGGGAGACGGAAGCTGTGCTTCCCGACCCGGAGGCCGCCTGGGTCGATTCGGTCCTGGCCAGCCTCTCGCTGGAGGAGAAGGCCGGGCAGCTCATCATGCCCTGGGTGATGGGCGACTTCGCCCCCGAGGGGTCGGCGAACCACCAGCGCCTGGTGGAGCTGGTGCGGGACCGGAAGATCGGGGGCTTCATCGTGTCGGTGGGGACGCCCTCCGACGTGGCCCTCAAGACGAACGTCTTTCAGCGGATGGCCGACGTGCCCCTCCTGGTGGCCGCCGACCTGGAGACCGGAGCGGGCTTCCGGTTCCGGGGCGCGGTGCACCTCCCGGGGCTCCACGACCTGGGGGGCGCCACCATGCTGCCCTCCCTCATGGCCCTGGGGGCGGCCCGGGACCGGGGGCTGGCCTGGGAGGCCGGGAGGATCACGGCGCTGGAGGCCCGGGCCGTGGGGGTGCACGTGCCCTTTGCCCCGGTCCTGGATGTGAACTCGAATCCCGAGAACCCCATCATCAACACCCGCTCCCTGGGCGAGGACCCGGAGCTGGTGGCGGAGCTGGGGGCGTGCTTCGTGGCGGGCATGCAGAGCCACGGCGGCCTGGCCACCGGGAAGCACTTCCCGGGGCACGGTGACACGGAGACGGATTCCCACCTGGCCCTCCCGGTGATCCGCCTGGGGCAGGACCGGCTTCGAGCAGTGGAGCTCGTTCCCTTCCAGCGGGCCATCGATGCCGGGATCCAGGGGATCATGACGGCCCACATCGCCCTCCCCGGCATCACCGAGGACGACCGCCTCCCCGCCACCCTGTCCCGGAACGTCATGACGGGCCTCCTCCGGGAGGAGATGGGCTTCCAGGGGCTCATCTTCAGCGATGCCCTGGACATGAATGCCATCGACCAGCTCTACGGGCGGGAAGAGGCTGCGGTGCAGGCCATCCTGGCCGGGGTGGACGTCCTCCTCATGCCGCCGGACCCGTCCGCCGCCATCCGGGGGGTCGTGGGCGCGGTGCGGGACGGGAGGATCTCCGAGTCCCGATTGGACGCCTCGGTGCGCCGGATCCTGGAGGCCAAGGCCCGGGCCGGGCTCCACCAGGAGCGGACGGTGGATGCGGAGGCGGTGCACCAGGTGGTGGGGATCCCGGAGCACGAGGCGCTGGCCCGGGAGATGGCGGAGCGCTCCCTCGTCCTCCTCCGGAACGAACGGGACCTCCTCCCCCTGGCAGGGAGCCCCGGCGCCTCCGTCCTGTCGGTGACGTACCGGCGGGACAACGACCTCATGGCCGGGCGGGCCTTCGACCGGGAGCTGGGCCGGACGTACCGGCAGGTGACGAGCCGGACCGCGGGCCGCTCCACCGGGAGGTCCGACTACGACGCCCTCCTGGCCGATGCCCGGGGCCGTGACCTGGTGGTGGTGTCGGCCCACGTGACCGCGGTCTCGTACAGCGGGAGTGTGGCGGCGCCTCCGGAGCTCGCCCGCTTCGTGCAGGAGCTGGGTCGGATCGGGGTCCCCCACGTGGTGGTCTCCTTCGGGAGTCCGTACCTCCTGGCGGAGTTCCCCGACGTCCGGGCCTACCTCCTGGCCTGGAGCGGGAGCGGGGCCAGCCAGGTGGCGGCGGCCCGGGCCCTCCTGGGGCAGGTCCCGGTGCAGGGGACGTCCCCCACCCGGATCCCGCCCCGGGCGGAGATCGGCGCCGGGCTTTCCCTGGGTTCGGCCCGGGGCCCCTGGAGCGGGGTCGCCGGTGGTGGGGAGTCACGTCCCGGCGAGGGTCCGCCCGAGGCGTGCAGGGGGCGGCTGTGAGGCCGGTGGCTCTTGCAGGCCGGATCGCGCTGGCCCTGGCCACCCTCCTGGCCGTGGCGGCCTGCTCGGCCCCGGGCCCCATGGAGGACGGGGCGCCGAGCCCGGCCGGACCCCTCCCGGCTCCCGTCCTCCATCCGGCCCCCGATGCCGAGGGGGCCGCGTGGGTGGACGAACAGATGGCAGGGCTGGAGCTCCGGGAGGCGGTGGCCCAGCTGGTCTTCCCCTGGATCCCCGGCCGCTACCTGGCCGAGGACGACCCCGAGTTCCTGGAGCTGGCCGGCTGGGTGGAGGAGGACGGCATCGGTGGCGTGGTCATCTCCATCGGGACCCCCCTGGCGTACGCCGACGGGCTGAACGCCCTGCAGCGCCGCGCCGATCTCCCCCTCCTGGTCACCTCCGACTTCGAGCAGGGCGGGCCCGGGATGCGGATTGCCCACACGTACGCGCTGCCCACCCTCCTCCCGCAGGGCGGGGGCACGAGCTTCCCGCCCACCATGGCCTTCGGTGCGCTGGACGACACCGAGATCACGGAGCGGTTCGGGGAGGCCACGGCCCGGGAGGCCCGCGCCGTGGGGGTCCACGTCATCTTCTCGCCGGTGGTGGACGTGAACTCGAACCCCGAAAACCCCATCATCAACACCCGGGCCTTCGGGGCCGAGCCCGACCGGGTGAGCCGGCTGGCCCGGGCCTACATCCGGGGCGCCCGCCGGGGTGGGGCCATGACGGTGGCCAAGCACTTCCCGGGACACGGCGACACCGATGTGGACTCCCACCTGGCCCTCCCGGCGGTGACGGCGGACCGGGCCCGCCTGGACACCCTGGAGCTCGTTCCCTTCCGGGCCACCATCGAGGAGAACGTGGACGGGATCATGACGGCCCACGTGGCCGTCCCCGGAGTGCTGGGGGAGGGCGCCCCTCCCGCCACCCTCTCCCGGGAGTTCATGACGGAGCTCCTCCGGGACGAGATGGGATTCCGGGGGGTCGTCTGGACGGATGCCCTCCGCATGGGCGCCATCACCGAGGAGTGGGGCGCCGGCGAGGCCGCGGTGCTGGCCCTGGAGGCCGGCGCCGACGTCCTGGTGATCCCCGCCAGCGTCCCCGGCGCCATCGACGCGGTGGTGGAGGCGGTGGAGGAGGGCCGGATCCAGCGGGAGCGCCTGGAAGCCTCCGTCCGCCGGGTGCTGGAGGCCAAGGCCCGGGCCGGGCTCCACCGGGAGCGGACGGTGGACGTCGAGGCGGTCCGGCACGTGGTGGGCTCGGCTCCCCATCGGGCGCTGGCCGGCGAGGTGGCATCCCGCTCCCTGGTCCTGGTGCGGGACCGGGACGGGCTCATGCCCCCGTCGCCGGACGAGCTGGGCTCCGTCCTCTCCGTGACGTGGGCCGCCCCCGACGACCTGGTGTCGGGCCGGGCATTCGCCTCCACCATGGATGCCCTCCTCCCCGGCGCCGTGACCCATGTCCGGACGGGCCCGGATACCTCGCCGGAACGGTGGGCCGAGCTGGTGTCGGAGGCCTCCGGTGTGGACCGGGTCCTGGTGAACGCCTACATCCCCGTCCGGGCCGGGGCCGGCACCGTGGCCATGCCCGAGCCCCTGAGGGACTTCATCCGCACCGTGGAGGTGGACGTCCCCCTGGTCCTCACCTCCTTCGGGAGCCCGTACCTCCTCTCGGCCGTGCCAGAGGTGGGCACCTACCTGGTGGCCTGGGGCGAGCGCGAGGTCATGCAGGCAGCCGGGGCCCGGGCGCTGGTGGGCGCCCGGGAACTGGGCGGCCGCCTTCCCATCCCCATCCCCCCGCTCCACGACATCGGCGAGGGCCTGGATCGCCCTGCCGACCCCGACATGGCGAGCCGCGACGAGCTCCGGGGCGACGACCTGGACGAGGCGGGCCTCCTCCGTGGAGACGATCCCGGGGACGACGACGGCGAGGGTGGGCCCCGGGTCCTCCGCCCTGCCGGAGGGGCGCTCCTCCCTTCCACCTGGATGGACCAGACGGTCTCGCCCCTGGAGGTCCAGGCCACCAGGGTGGGAATGGACCCTGCCGCCCTGGCCCGCCTGGACGCCCTGGTCTGGGGGGCCATCGCCGACTCCGTCTCGCCCGGGGTGGCCCTGGCCGTGGGGCGGGGGGACCAGGTCGTCCGGCTCCGTGGGTACGGTCGGCTGGACTGGGTGTCGACCAGCGCCCCGGTGACGCCGCAGACCCTCTGGGACGTGGCCTCCCTCACCAAGGTGGTGGCCACGACGGCGGGCACCATGGCCCTGGTGGAGGACGGGATTCTCTCCCTGGACGACCCGGTGGTCCGCTGGGTGCCCGAGTTCGGGGGCGACGGGAGCGACTCCCGTCGGGACCGGGTCACGGTGCGCCACCTCCTGGCCCACACCAG
The DNA here is from genome assembly GCA_007692505.1 of Gemmatimonadales bacterium. Classification (GTDB taxonomy): domain Bacteria; phylum Gemmatimonadota; class Gemmatimonadetes; order Longimicrobiales; family Gaopeijiaceae; genus REBX01. The sequence goes on from REBX01000065.1 coordinate 6,209, forward strand.
CGGGCTGCCCGCCTACCGGCAGTTCTTCGCGGAGGTCGCTTCTCCGGAGGCGCTCCGGGAGGCCGCACTGGCCGTGGACCTCCGGGCGGACCCCGGGCGTGAGACCGAGTACTCGGACATCGGCTTCAAGGTGTTGGCCTGGGTGGTGGAGGCCGCCGCCGGAGAGGACCTGGAGGGGTACCTGGAACGCCGGGTCCTGGCCCCCCTGGGGATGACGGACACCCGCTTCAACCCGTCCCCGGAGCTGGGCCCCCGCCTGGCCCCCACAGAGGTGGACCGGGGGCTTCGAGGCCGCCACCTCCTGGGCGAGGTCCACGACCCCAACGCCTGGGTCGCAGGCGGAGTGGCGGGCCACGCCGGCCTCTTCTCCACGGCCCACGACCTGGCGGTCTTCACGGCGGCGCTGGCCACGGGGGGCACGGCGGCTCCCTGCCGCCACGCTGCCGGCGCAGGCGTCCCCTGTGTCCGGGGCCGCACGGCCTCCGTCCAGGTGTTCGAGGCCTCCACCGTGGAGGCGTTCCGGACCCGGGCGGGGCAGGGCAGCTCCCGGGCCCTGGGGTGGGACACCCCGTCGGGGGGACGCTCCTCTGCAGGGGAATACTTCTCGGCCGCATCCTTCGGTCACACCGGCTTCACCGGCACCTCCATCTGGATCGACCCGGAGCTGGACGTCTGGGTGGTCCTCCTGACCAGCCGGCTGAACCCCTCCGCCGAGAACACCCGTCATGTCCCCTTCCGCCGCGACGTCCACGACGCCGTGGCCCACGCCGTCCTGGACCGGGAGGTCCGCCCTCGAAACGGAGACGGACCCTGATGCGCCGAGCCGCCCTCCTCCGCCGCTTCCCCCTCCCCCTCCTCCTCGTCGTCCCCCTGGCCCTCCTGGCGGGCTGCGAGGCCGATCCGCCGGCCGGTGCCCTCCCGGCCCCCGTCCTCCAGCCCGTGGAGGTGCCTGCAGGGACCGGCGCAGGCATGCCCTTCGTGGCCAGCGCCGGCGACGGGTTCGCATTGAGCTGGATCGAGCCCGCGTCGCCGTCCCCCGGGGAGGCCTCGGATGCCTCCGCCGACCCCGACCCCGAGACCCACCTGGTCCGCATGGCCCGCATGGAGGCGGACGGCAGCTGGCGGGACCCGGTGACGCTGGCCTCGGGCTCGGACTTCTTCGTGAACTGGGCCGACTTCCCCTCGGTGGCCCACGATGGCACCGGGCAGATGGCCGCCCACTGGCTCCAGATGAGCGGCGAGGGCACGTACGACTACGACATCGTGGTGGCCACCTCCACCGACGACGGGCGCACCTGGTCCGAGCCCGTCCTCCTCCACACCGACGGCGTGCAGGCCGAGCACGGCTTCGTCTCGCTGGTCCCCGACGGAGAGGGCTTCGACGCGGTCTGGCTGGACGGTCGCGAGATGCCCGGGGGCGGCCCCATGACCCTCCGGGCCGGCCGCCTCGCCGCCGACGGGACGCCCACCGACGAGATCGTGGTGGACCCCCGGATCTGCGAGTGCTGCCAGACGGGCGCCGCCCGCACCGATGAGGGCGTCGTGGCGGTCTACCGGGGGCGCTCGGAGGACGAGGTCCGGGACATCGGCGTCGTCCGCATGGATGGGAATCGGGCGTGGAGCGAGCCCGCCGTCCTCCACGCGGATGGCTGGGAGCTTCGGGCCTGTCCGGTGAACGGGCCCGCCGTGAGCGCGGAGGGGAGCCACGTGGTGGCGGCCTGGTTCACCGGGGCCGGAGACGAGCCCCGGGTCCGGGTCGCCTTCTCCAGCGATGCCGGGGCCAGCTGGTCGGACCCCGTGGAGGTGGACGAGGGCCAGCCGCTGGGCCGGGTCGACGTGGAGATCCTCCCGGGCGGCACCGGGGCGCTGGTGGTCTGGCTGGAGGCCGGAGACGAGGACGCGGCGATCCTGGCCCGACAGGTGGACGCATCCGGGCAGATGGGGGCGGCCGGGGTGTTGGCTGGGACGGAGCAGGCCCGGGCGTCGGGGTTTCCGAGGATGGCTCGCGGGGGCGACCGCATCCTCCTGGCCTGGACGGAGCCAGGCGGGGGTCGCGGGGCCCCGTCGCGGCTGGCGGCAGGCTGGTTGGACTGGCAGCGCTGACAGGCGGTCCCGCGGGATTCGGGTCCGGCACCCCGGGCGCCTGTGGGCCGGGCGCGGTGGGCCGGGGTCAGGGCGCGCCGCCCATCCCCCGGTTCCACTCGGACCAGCGCCAGATGTTGATCACGGGGCAACGCTCCTGGTCGGTGGTGGCCTCCCGCAGGGGCCGGAGGACCTGGTCGCTTCCCAGCTCCTGCGCCAGGCGACGCCGGAGGTCCTCCGGCAGGTCCTGGTAGCTCTCGTAGAACTCCACCACGGCGATCTCCCGGGGATCCATGGAGCCCAGGTCGAATGCCTCGTCGGAGTCGACGACCCATTCGTTCACCATCACCATGGGACAGATGTCTCCCGCCCGGGCCCACCGGAGGGCGGGCACCCCGCGGTTCGTGTACTCCACGTCCAGGCCGTCCACCAGGTCGGAGATGGCCTCGGCGGCGCTGGGACGATCCGCCTGCTGAAGGACGGCGCCGGGGATGAAGATCCCCCTCCCCTCCAGCTGTCGGTCCCGCACGATGTCCCGGGGGTGTCGGAGCTGCCACCACCGGCGCTGGCCCCGGACCTCCAGGGCCTCGAGCTCGACGGGATCGGGCTCGATGCGGAGTTCGGGCACCTCGACGGTCTCGCCCTCGGGGGCGAGGCGGAAGGGATTGCTCCGGGCGGTGAGGTGGCCCAGGGCGCGGGCCTCTATGACAAGGGGACCCGGGTCTTCGTCCAGACGGAGGCGGATCTCCCAGCGGCCCTCTGCATCGCTGGAGGCGATCTCCAGGACCTCGCCATCCTCGTCGTCCACCATGAGCCGGATCATGACGCCGGGCATGGGCTCGCCGGTGCGGGCTTCCACCACGACCCCGAGGATATCCGGGGGTGGGGCGTCCTGGCCGGCGGAGGGAGCGGGCAGGGTGCCCATGAGGAGGGCAAGGCCCAGGAGGGCTCCGGCCCCTCGAAATGGATTCGGGGTCATGGGCGTACTCATCGGTCCCGGTTCCACTCGGACCAGCGCCAGACGTTGACCACGGGGCAGCGCGCCTGTCGGGCGCTGAGGTCTGCCAGGGCCAGCGTGCGCTGGAGGTCCTCCGGCACGTCCCGGTAGCTTTCGTAGAACTCCACCACGGCAATGTCCCGGGGGTCCATGGAGCCCAGGCCGAAGGCGAAGTCGTCCATGCCCTGCAGCTCTGCCAGCCTCGGGTGCCCGACGATCCATTCGTTCACCATGACGGTGGGGCATACGCCTCCCGCCCGAGCCGACTGGAAGAAGGCCACCCCGCGGCTCGTTCGGTCCAGGTGCAGACCATCCACCAGGTCGGCGATGGCCTCGGCGCTACTGGGGAGCCCCGTCTGCTGGAGGACGGCACCGGGGATGAAGATGCCCCGTCCCTCCAGTTGGCGGTCCCGCACGATGTCCCGGGGGTGTCGGAGCTGCCACCACCGGCGCTGGCCCCGGACCTCCAGGGCCTCGAGCTCGACGGGATCGGGCTCGATGCGGAGTTCGGGCACCTCGACGGTCTCGCCCTCGGGGGCGAGGCGGAAGGGATTGCTCCGGGCGGTGAGGTGGCCCAGGGCGCGGGCCTCTATGACAAGGGGACCCGGGTCTTCGTCCAGACGGAGGCGGATCTCCCAGCGGCCCTCTGCATCGCTGGAGGCGATCTCCAGGACCTCGCCATCCTCGTCGTCCACCATGAGCCGGATCATGACGCCGGGCATGGGCTCGCCGGTGCGGGCTTCCACCACGACCCCGAGGATATCCGGGGGTGGGGCGTCCTGGCCGGCGGAGGGAGCGGGCAGGGTGCCCATGAGGAGGGCAAGGCCCAGGAGGGCTCCGGCCCCTCGAAATGGATTCGGGGTCATGGGCGTACTCATCGGTCCCGGTTCCACTCGGACCAGCGCCAGACGTTGA
>REBX01000063.1 GCA_007692505.1 Gemmatimonadales bacterium
TGAGGGGAGCGTCGGTGGCACCGAAGTCCACCGTCCCCTCGATCATCTGCCGGATCCCGCCGCCGGACCCGATGGACTGGTAGTTCACCCGGACGGGCTGCTCCCGGCTGTACACCGAGAACCAGCGGGAGTAGATGGGGAAGGGGAAGGTGGCGCCGGCGCCGGTGAGGGTCAGCCGGCCCGTGCCCCCTTCTTCGCCGTCTCCTTCGGAGTCACCATCGGTGCTCCAGCAGGCCGCAACCACGAGGAGGACGGACAGGGCGAGGAGCGCCCGGACCAGGAAGGGGGCGCCCCTGGAGGAGCGGGAAAGGCCGGGGATCAACGGGATTCCTCCGGAATCGGCGTGAGGGGTCGACCGGGTACGGATCGAATGTCACGGGAGCGAGGAGGGAACGTATAGCCATTGTGTAACGGAATTGTCACGCCGGCCCTGCACTTCCGTCACGACGGGCTCCGGAGGGGCGGAATCAGGCCGCGTCCCCCAGGTTCCGTCGAATAAGCGCCTCGGGATCCGGGTCGCGCCCCATGAAGTCCCGGAATAGTTGGTCCGGGTCACTGCTGTCGCCCCGGGAGAGGATTTTGTCCACGAAGGCCCGTCCTGTCTCCCGACTGAAGATCCCGGTTTCCCGGAATCGGCCGAAGAGGTCTGCCTCCAGCACCTCCGACCAGAGGTAGGCGTAGTAGGATGCCGCGTACCCGCCCGGGAAGAGGTGGAGGAAGGAGGGCAGGGGGTGGGCCCGCGCGAAGTGGTCGTCAGGGCTGAGGGGGCGGATCTTCCGGGTCACCCACTCGAGGACGTCCTCATCCTCGTTCCCGGGGCGGAAGTCCGTGTGGAGGGCCAGGTCCAGGGTCCCGAAGGTGAGCTGGCGCATCTGTGTCCACCCCCCCATGAAGCGTCGGGCCTTCTGCATCCTGGCGAAAAGGCTCTCCGGCAGGGGCTCTCCGGTCTTCCAGTGGGCGGCGAAGAGGTCCAGGGCCTCCCGCTCCCAGGTCCAGTTCTCCAGGAGCTGCGACGGAAGCTCCACCCAGTCCCAGGCCACATTGATGCCGCCACGCCCCTCGATGGGGACCCGCGATGCGCAGTGGTGGAGGAGGTGCCCGAACTCGTGGAAGAGGGTCTGGACGTCCCGGTGGGAGAGGAGGGCGGGGCGGTCGCCATCGGGAGGCGGGAAGTTGGCGCAGATGGTGGCCACGTGGGGCCGGCGGATCTTCCCGCCCTCGATGTCGGCGTAGAGGAAGTCGGCCATCCAGGCGCCCTGGCGCTTCTCGGTTCGCGGGAAGAGGTCGGCGTAGAAGGTGCCCACCAGCCCCAGCTCCGGGTCGTGGATCTCGAAGTGCCGCACGTCCTCGTGCCAGACCTCCTCCACGGGGGCCTCCCGGATCCGGAAGCCGAAGAGCTTCTCCATGAGCTGGAAGAGGCCCGACAGCACGCGGTCCAGGGGGAAGTAGGGCCGGAGTTCCTCCTCGTCCAGGTCAAAGTTCTCCTTGCGGAGGTCCTGGATCAGGAAGGCCGAGTCCCATGGCCGCAGGTGATCCAGCCCCCCTGCGGAGGCGTGCTCCTGCAGGAGGGCCAGGTCCTCCTCCCAGTAGGGGCGGGTTCGCGCCACCATCTCCTCCACAAATGCCCGGGCCTGGGCCCCCGTCCCCGCCATTTGCTCCTCCAGGCGGTAGTCCGGAAAGTCGTTGTAGCCCAGGAGCCCCGCCTTCTCCTGGCGGAGTTCCAGGATTCTGGGGATGAGCTCCAGGTTGGAGTGGGGTTCCTCGGCACCCCGGGCCAGGTAGGCCTCATGGATCTCCCTGCGGAGCTCCCGGTCGCGGGCGTGCTTCATGACCGCCAGGAACGACGGGGCGTCCAGGGTCAGGACCCAGCCGTCCAGGTCCTCCTGGCGGGCCCCTTCCCGGAAGCGGTTCCGGGCGTCCTCGGGGATCCCGGCCAGGCGCTCCTCGTCATCGATGTGGAGGGTCCAGCCTGCCGTTGCGTCCAGGACGTTCTCCGAGAAGGCCTGCTGCAGCTCGGAGAGCTCCACGTCGATGGCCTCCAGCCGGGCCCGGTCCCGGGGTCCCAGCTCGGCACCGCTCCGCCGGAACTCATTCAACGTCTTGTCCAGGTGGCGTCGCTCCAGGGGAGGGAGTCCGGCCGCCTCCTGCGACTCGTCGTATGCCTGGAGTGCAGCCCAGATCCCCTCCTGTCGGTAGAGGTTGGACCAGAAGGCCGTGAGCTCCGGGAGCACCTCACGCCAGGCTTCCCGAAGCTCACGGCTCTCACGAACGGCCAGCAGGTGCTGCACTGGGGTGGTTCCTCTCCGAAGCCTGGCGGTGAGTGCGTCCAGGGCACCGATGGTCCCTTCCCAGGACGGCGAGGGGGCTCGGGTCTCCATGGCCTCGATCTCCTTTCGGGCCTCCTGGAGGAGGGTCCGGACGGCAGGAACCACATGTTCGGGACGGATCCGGTGGAAGGGGATGCGACCGGAACGGCTGAGGAGCGGATTGGAGGGGTCGGTCATGAGGGCGAGTCGGTGGTAGGAGGGACTTCAGTAGACCTCTGCGATCATGCAGCGAAGGCTGCCGCCGGCCTTCTCGAGTTCGTCCACGGCCACGCCGTGCAGCCGGAACCCGTTGGCCTCGAAGAAGTACCGGGACGAGGGTCGGAGCGCATCCAGGGCCGTGCGGCTCATGAGGACGTCCCGGGCCGTGACCGCAATGCAGTTGCCGGCAAAGGCTCGCTTCTCGTCGTCGTCCAGGAGGAGGGCGCGACCCTCGTACGCATCGCAGAGTGCATCCACCGTGTCCTGTTCCGCAAACGACCCCGGGTGGAGCACGCAGCACCGTCCGGCCAGGATGGCCAGGACCACGTTGGTGTGGTACTCGGAGGGGGCCAGGTCAAAACGCACCGTGAGTCGGAGACCCAGCGCATCGTGCATGGCCTCCACACCTCGGTGGTTCACACGTTCCGACATGCCGCAGAAGCCGATCCCCCGCGCCCGGTCGATCACCAGGGGGCCCGTCATTTCGGCGACCACTCCGTCTCCGGATAGGTCCAGGATCTCGTAGTGGAGTTCGTTTCGAAACCAGGCCCGGATGTCGGGACGGAGGGGCTCCCCCTGCCTGAGGGGATGTCGCATGGCTCCGGCCACCACCCTCCGTGGGACAGTGGCGAAAGCATTGTTGGGAAAGACCCCGTCGGGGAGCTCGGGGTCGCCGGGGAGGACGTGCACCGGCACGCCACAACCCCTGAGGGTGCGGGCCAGCTCCCCGTGTTGCCGGAGCGCACGTTCGGCGTCCACCGGAGACGACGGGGCCATGTAGAGGTTGTCGGGAGAGCCCCCGTCCACCAGGTGGAAGCCGTCGGGAGCCACCAGGAGGGCCAATGCCATGACCGGCGGCAGATCGGCAGGGATCTGCCGCCGGTTCAGGATGGCTCTGGCCTCGGAGGGTGAGGTCGTGATCAAGTGGGGTGGGCGTCCGGGCTCAGTTGGGGGACGTGGTCCGTCCCGGGGAGCAGGACGGCCAGCTCCGACCCTCGGGGAGGGTGCGCTGTGCCCTGGACACGGGCTCGGCCTCCTGGTCGGCCAGGTACACCAGCATGGAGATCAGGGCCGCGTTGTTCCGAACCTCCTCGAAGACGATCTTGTCGAAGGTGTCCCGGTTCGTGTGCCAGGTGTAGGGATTGTAGCCCCAGGACACGGCGCTGAGGTTGAAGGCCGGGGCCCCTGCGCAGACGAAGGCTGCGTGGTCCGTGCCTCCACCGGAGGGCATCCCCGGCAGGTTCAGGTTGATATGGGTGGTGATCTGGTCGGGCACCTGCGAGAGCCAGCGGCCCCAGAAGCTTCCCGACTCCACGAAGCCCTGCCCGGAGATGTTGGCGATCCGGCCGGTTCCGTTGTCCTGGTTGAAGAGGACGTGGATGTTCTCCACCACGTCGGGGTGGTCGGCCACGAAGCGCCTGGAGCCGTTCAGCCCCTGCTCCTCACCTCCCCACAGCCCGATCTTCACGGTGCGCTGCGGGTTGGGGTAGACGTCTGCCAGGATCCGCATGACCTCCAGCATGAGGATGGAGCCCGTGCCGTTGTCCGTGGCTCCCGTCGCGCCATCCCAGGAGTCGAAGTGCGCGGAGAGCATGATGTACTCGTCGGACTTCTCGGAGCCCTCGATGACCCCGATGGTGTTGTAGACCGGGACCTCTCCCAGATCCTCCGCCTCGGCATTCACCCGGATGACCGGGGCACTCCCGTGCTCGGCCAGACGGAAGAGGAGTCCGTAGTCCTCGCAGGAGAGGTCCAGGGTCACGGCATTCTCGGTGTTCGTGGAGAATATGCGGTTCGTCCCCGGGCGTCCCACGAATCCGGTCTGGAGGAGCCCGGCTGCACCGGCCTGGTCCAGGGCGGCCCGCATGGCGCCTGCGTTGTTGAAGCCGGCGGCTCCGATGCGGTTCTGGTTGAAGGCCTGCTGTGCCTCCTGACGCGCTTCGGCCATCCGCTGCCGTGCCCCCGAGGAGCCGAAATCATCGTAGTGGTAGTCAGGACGGCACGTGGGGGGCGCCATGGCGGTCATGACGAAGCGGCCCTCCACCTCCGAGTCGAGCCAGGCCTGGAATTCCGCCTCGCTGGACACCTCCGGGATGACGACGACCTCGCCGTCCACCGGACCATCTGTCGACGGGCTCCAGGCGACCATCATGCCCTCCAGGCTCTGGACCCGGGGCTCGATCATGTCGATGTGGGTGATCCCGCGGCGCCACCCGTTCCAGGTGCCGTACTGGCGGTTCTCGGCGGTGATGCCCCAGGACTGGAGGGTCTCCACGGCCCAGTCGTGGGCCTGGTCGATTCCCGGCGAGCCCGTGAGGCGGGGGCCCACCCCATCCATGAGCTCGTGGCCCAGGCGCTCCAGGTGGGAGTTCTCCATGGCCTCGACCCAGAGCTGCTCCAGGACGGGGTCGTCGGTGGTGAAGGTCTGGGCCTGCGACGGGGCCGGGAGAATGAGGAGGACCAGGACGGCGGCCCCCAGTGTGCTGACGAGTCTTGCGAACATGTGTGTCTCCATGGGCGGTGGTTCGGCATCTGCCGGAGGGTACCTCCAGACAGGATATGGCACTGCGGTGCGGAGGTGAAGGTCCGGTTCACTCCCGTATACGGTGGGCGAAGGCCTGGCGGGCCCGAGCGATCTTGGGATCGATGACGGCCCGGCAGTAGCCGGCCCCCCGATTCCGGTCGTAGAAGTCGTGGTGTTCCGGCTCTGCCGCAGTGAACTCCTCCAGGGGCTCGAGCTCCGTCACCAGGGAGCGGGGCCAGAGACCGGACGCCTCGATCTCCTCCATGACCCGGCGGGCGGTGTCCCTCTGCTCGTCGTCGTGGTGGAGGATGATGGAGCGGTACTGCGAGCCCACATCCGCCCCCTGGCGATTCGGCGTGGTGGGGTCGTGGATGGTGAAGAAGACCCGGAGGAGCTCGGCGTAGGGGAGTGTGCGGGGATCGAATCGGACCTGGACGACCTCGGCATGCCCGGTGCGGCCCGAGCACACGTCCGTATATGAAGGGTGGGGCCATGTCCCCCCGGCATAGCCGGAGGTCGCCCCGGCCACCCCCTTGAGGCGTTGGAAGACGGCCTCGAGGCACCAGAAGCAGCCCCCTCCCAGGGTGGCGTCCCGGAGCTCGGGGGCAGAGTCGTCGGAGTTCGCGGGACGTGGTTCGGGGATCATGGTTCTGGCCTCCTGCGGGTTGCCAGGTCTCGTAGCGTGCGCACGAGCCGGTCAGTGGAAAGGGGCCGGACCAGCCAGGTGACGGACTTCCCCAGCGATTCTCCCCCCGAGGACGGCTGGCCCCCCGGGGGGAAGTCGGAGAGCAGGACGATTGGGAGCGGGGTCATGCGGTCCAGCCTGGAGCTGTCCTCTCGGTCCGAGAGACGGTCCGTCAGGACCACGTGCACCTGGTCCTCTCCGTCGTCAAGGAATCGGGCAGCCGCCCCCAGGTCTCCGAAGGCCACCGGACGAAGGCCCCTCTCCTCCAAAAGCTCCGTGGTGGCCCTTCTCACGGCGTCGTCGTCCTCCAGCACCAGGACCCCGATCCGGGGCCCGCCTGTGCCTCCGTGGCCAGTTGGAGGTGGAGGGGGAGGCGCGGTGGGGTTTGGAGACGGCCCCCCCGACGGGTGGTCCCGCTCAACACGGGGGGCGGGCTTCTCCGGACCTCCATCCCCGTCCACCACCGGAAGATCGATGTGGAAGACCGTCCCCTCGTCCTCCTCCGAGTCAAGGTGGATGAACCCCCCGCTCTGGCGGACGATCCCGTATACCGTGGACAGCCCCAGCCCCGTTCCCGTTCCCGCTGCCTTTGTGGTGAAGAAGGGGTCGAACACCCGGGGTCGAATGTCCTCGGGGATGCCGGTTCCCGAATCCGTCACCGAAAGTCGGAGCCATCGCCCGGGCCCCGGGGGGCGACTCCTGCCTCCCTCCGCAGAGGATCCCGGCTCGAGGATCCGGGTGTCCAGGGCCAGGGTGCCCCCGCCGGGCATGGCGTCCCGGGCGTTCACCGCCAGGTTCACCAGGACCTGCTCGAGCTGGCCACGGTCGGCCCGGATCCTGGCCGACCCGTGGTCGAAGGAGTGGGTAACGGCGACCTGGTCCCCCAGGAGGCGGGAAAGGAGAGAGGAGGCTCCGCGCACCACCTCTGCAATCTCGAGTTCCCCGGCCTGGAGGACCTGCTTCCTGGAAAAGGCCAGGAGCTGCCGGGTGAGTTCGGCAGCCCGTTGACCTGAGGCCCGGATTTCGTCCAGCGACTCGGCGAGGGAGGCCACGTCTCCCGGGACGGTCTCCAGGTCGGACCGGGCCATCTCCGCGCTGGAGTTGATGACGGTGAGGAGGTTGTTGAAGTCGTGGGCGATCCCGCCAGCCAGCTTCCCGATGGCCTCCATCTTCTGGGACTGGTGGAGCTCCTGCTCCTTCTGGTCCAGCGCCTCCTCGGTGGCCATCCGGTCCAGTTCGGCCCCCGTGCGGGCGGCGAAGATCCGGAGGAGGGACGCCGCCGACGACGGGAAGGGGTGGGGGTAGTCGGAGAAGACCCCGATGAGGCCGATGGTTCGGTCCGCCCCGTCCCTGATGGGAGCGCCGGCGTAGGACTCGCACCCCATGTCCCGGAGCATCTCGTCCCGGGGGAACTTCCGGCACACGTCCTGGTGGTGGATGACCACCTTCCCGGCCACCACCTCCTGGCAGGGGGTCTCTGCCACAGGGTAGAAGAGGGCGGGTGCGGGTCCGGAGGTGGAGTGCCGTGCCACCGTTCGGATCCTCTCCTCCCCGGGAGCGTCGGGGTCGGCCTCCAGGAGTCCGACGAAGCCCTCCTGGGCCTCGAAGGTCTCCACCAGGTCCCGGACCACCGATTCCAGGAACCGGGTCCCGGTCCCCGTGGAGACGGAGCGGGCGACCCGGACCAGGAGGTCCTCCTCCCGCTTCCTCCGGGTGATGTCCGTGAGGGCGCCGTAGTAGCCCGTGACCCGGGAGCTCCCGGGATCCCGGATGGGCTCCAGCGCCACCCGGAGCCATCGCTTCCCCCGGGTGGGATGGGTCATGGGGACCACTATCTCCCGGGACTCGCCCCTGCTGCGGACCACTTCCATGGCCTTCTCCAGCATCCGCCTGGCCCGGTCGCCGAAGCCGGTCCAGATGTCGTCCGTGGCCGGGTTGAAGTGGTCCGGGTCGAGCCCCCGGAGAACATACATCTGGTCGGTCCACCAGGCGCTGCCGGTAACGAAGTCCCGCTCGAACCCCCCCACCTGTGCAGCCGCCTGGGTCTGCTCCAGAACCCGGGCCTGCCGGGCCAGGAGGGCCCGCTGCTCCTCGAGGGCCTTCGTCGTCCGGGTCTCCTCCGTGACATCCATGACAGTGCCCACCAGGCGGATGGGTATACCCCGGGCATCGCGCTGGATGTCCGCCACACCGTGCACCCAGCGAACCCCCAGCTCCGGGTGCAGGATCCGGTGCTCCACCTCGTAGGCGTCTCCGGAGCGGAGGGCCTCCTCGATGCGCCTGCGGGTCGGACCCCGATCCTCGGGATGCACCAGCTCCAGAAACGACTCCAGCGTGCCGGGGAAGGAGGCGGGGTCGGTGCCGAAGATCCCGTGGGTCTCCCGGGTCCAGAGGATGGCCTGCTCGGGGATCCGGAACTCCCACGTACCCACCCGGGAGGCCGCCAGCGCCAGGCGGAGGCGTTCCTCGCTCTCCTCCAACTCGAGCTGGGCCTGTTTCCTGTCCGTGATGTTGTGGAAGGTGCCGGTGACCACCATTCGGCCACCTGGAGTGCTGGAGATCTTCCCCCGTGCCTCGATCCACTGTATCGCTCCCCCGGGTCCGGGGACCCGGAACTCGGCTCGGGGCACGTCGGGCTCCCCGGCCAGGAGCCGGGCCAGCCGCTCCTCCGGGATGCCCCGGTCCTCCTCGGGCATGAGGGCCAGGAGGTCGTCCACGGTTCGGGGGAGGGGCCGGTCCTCCCACCCCAGGATCTCCGTGGCGTTGGCGGACCAGCGATAGGTCCCGGTCTCCACGTCCAGCTCCCAGACCCCGAGCTGGCCGCCCTGCATGGCCAGCTCAAGGTGCTCGAGTCCCGCAGGTGCGAGTCCCGAGGGCGGCGGAGACGGGGATGGGTCCATGGTCCGGCAGGACAGTTCGAGGTGTGGAAATCGGCAGGGACCGTGTCCGGCAAGGTAAGTCCCGGCGGCCCCGGCGTCACGCGGGAGCGTCGATGGGATTCTGCCGGGTCACATGCGTTCCATCCGCACACGCCCCGATCCGAAGAGCTCCGCCATGGCCTCAAGGGCCTCCCGGTTGGGGTCCACCCGGAGGGTCCGGGACTGGAGGCGGGGTGCGGAGCCGTTTCCTGGTCCCACCCGGAGGACGACGGGGGCCGGGCCCGGATGGGCCTCCAGCGCCTCCCTCACCCTGGGAAAGAAGCCCTCGGGGAAGGCCTGGCCGCGTTCCACGTCCAGGGCCAGGGCCACCCGTCCACTGGTCCGGATCGCTTCCAGCGGCTCGGCGGCGTCCAGGAAGACGGGTGGGTCCTCGGCGTCCCGGTCCGAGTCCGAGACCTTGCCCCGGATGACGACGGCAGCGTCCTGCTCCAGCACGCCGCGGACGCTGGCCCAGGTGTCCCGGAAGCCCAGGACCTGGGCCGTGCCCCAGAAGTCCTCCACGATGACCTTCCCCCACTCCGTCTTGTCCTTCCGGGAGAGCTGGCGGGTCACCTTGGTCACCACGCAGGCGAACTCCACCTCCTGGCCCCGGAACTCCGCCAGGTTGGAGGAGTTGGCCGGCCCGAAGGCCCGCACCAGCTCGTGGTAGCGGTCCAGGGGGTGCCCCGAGATGAAGAAGCCCAGGGACTCCTTCTCCCGGGCCAGCCGATCCTGCTCGGGCCACTCGGGGACGGCGGGGAGCTCGGGGTCGGGCCGCTTCGTGGCGTCGCCCCCGGCGTCGAAGAGGGAGGCCTGTCCGGCCTCGGCCTCGGCCCGGCGGGTCTGGACCTCCGAGTACGCGGCGTCCAGCCCGGCCACCAGCTGGGCCCGGTCCCCGAACCCGTCCAGGGCCCCTGCCGAGACCAGGGCCTCGCAGGCCCGCTTGTTCAGGGCCCGGGTGTCCACCCGCTCCAGGAACTCGAAGAGGGAGGAGAAAGGGCCTCCCTCCTGCCGGGCGGCGAGGATGGACTGGACGGCGCCGGCTCCCACGCCCCGCACCGCACCCAGCCCGAAGCGGATCCTGAGGCCATCCGTGGAGGTGAACTTCCAGCCCGACTCGTTCACGTGGGGCGGGAGGACCTCCACGGGCTCGTTCAGCCCCTCCACCCAGCGGGGCAGGTCCCGGCACTCCCCGATGTACTTCACCACATCGTCCGTCTTGTCCAGGACGGACGAGAGGAGGGCGGCCATGAATTCGGCGGGGTAGTGGGCCTTGAGCCACGCCGTGTGGTACGAGAGGAGGGAGTACGCCGCGGAGTGGGACTTGTTGAAGCCGTACCGACCGAAGGTCTCGATCTGGTCCGCCAGCTCCACCGCGATGGCCCGCTCCACGCCCCGTTCCACCGACTGTTCCACGAAGGTCCCCAGCTCCTTCCGGATGAGCTCGGCGATCTTCTTTCCCACCGCCTTCCGGAGCACGTCTGCCTGTGCAAGGGAGAAGCCCGCCAGGATGTTGGCGATCCTCATCACCTGCTCCTGGTAGACGA
>REBX01000062.1 GCA_007692505.1 Gemmatimonadales bacterium
GGGAGAAGGCGTTCAGGAAGGAGGCCATGGGCGGCGGTGACATCAAGATGATGGCCATGGTGGGTGCCTTCCTGGGGTGGCAGGGGGTCCTGCTGACCCTCTTCCTGGGTGCGTTCCTGGGCGCCGTGGTCTTCGGGCCCATCTCCATGAAGACGGGGAAGCTCGTGCCCTTCGGGATCTTCCTGGCCGTGGGCGCCGTGGCTACCTGGCTCGTGGGAGACGCCCTGGTGGACTGGTACATGGAATGGGCCTTCGGGCCCCGGTGATGCCCGGGTCGGGCCCGCCGGAAAGCGCCCGCTCGGCCTCGGCGGAGGGCTCGGCTTCCACGGCCTTCTATGGGTCGGAGCAGTCCCGCTGGTAGCCGCAGCGCGAACAGGAGAGCTTGCAGTGGCGGTCGATCATGGGGGCGCCGCAGAGGTCGCAGGGCACGGCGGCCTCCGGTGCGGTGTCGGCCTCCGGGTGAGCGCCGGGGTCCGGGGCGCGGTCCTCCCCAGCGCGGTCATGCCCCCCCCGGGTGCGCCCGCCTCCCCCTGCGCGCCCGTCGCCTCCGCCGGGCCCTGCGTCCTGCCGGTTCACGAGTCGCCGGGGGTATGGTCGGGAGAGGTGCCCGAGGCGTCGAGGGTGCCCGCGGGATCCAGGGTGTGGACGCCCTCCTCCAGGTAGGCCCGGGAGAGCTCCACGTAGTGCTTCCCGCTCCTCCGGACCCAGCCGGCCGCCGAGCCCTCCAGCGTCTTCCTGACCCGACCCGGCACCCCGGCCACCACGCTGCGGTCCGGGATCTCGGCGCCCTCCAGGACCACGGTGCCTGCGGCCAGGAGGCACTCCCGGCCCACCACGGCCTCCTGCAGGATCGTGGCGTTCATCCCCACCACGGTGCCCTCGCCGATCTGGCACGACTCGAAGATCGCCCCGTGCCCCACCGTCACCGAGGGCCCGATGAGGGTGGGTCCCCAGGTGCCCACGTGGACGATGGCGCCGTCCTGCACGTTGGCGCCTGCGCCCACCACGATGGGGTGGTCCGGGTCGTCTCCCCGGAGGACGGCTCCGAACCAGATGCTGGCCTTCGCCTCCACCCGCACGTCGCCAATGAGGACGGCGTTGGGGGCCACGAAGGCGTCGGGGGCGATCTGCGGGGTGCGGCCGCGGAAGGGGATGAGGAGGGCCATGGCGGAGGGGTCCGGTGAAGTGGGGGTTCGGGTGCAGGTGGGGGCTGGGGAGGGGGAGGGCAGGCCGGGCGCCTCGGGGGGCCGGGCGGGGGCAGGCGTCAGCGGCCCACGTCCTCCGTTCCCAGGGCGTGGGTCTTCCGGAGCCGGGCCCGCGTGACCTGGGTGTCGGTGGCGTCCAGGACCTCGATCTCGAGGCCGGGGAGTTCCAGGGTCTCGCCAGCGACGGGCACGTGGCCCAGCTCCTCCAGGACGAGGCCGTTCAGGGACCGGTGGTCCAGGTGGGGCAGCGACACGTTGAACACGTAGTTCACCTCGCGGAGCTCGATGCCCCCGTCCACCTCGATCTCGGTGCGGGACACCCGGACCAGGTTCTCCTCCGAGATGTCGAGTTCGTCCTCGATCTCGCCCACCAGCTCCTCCAGGACGTCCTCCAGGGTCACGAGCCCGTCGGTCCCGCCGAACTCGTCGGCCACGATCCCCATGTGGAGGCGACGGGCCTGGAAGTCCTTGAGGAGGCGGGGGAGGGAGAGGGAGCCCGGCAGGAAGAACGGGTCCCGGGAGAGCTCCGAGAGGCGCATGTCGGCGCGTCCCGAGATGTAGGCCTCGTAGGCCTCCCTCACGTAGAGGACGCCGGTGATGTCGTCGATGCCCTCCCCGTAGACCGGGATCCGGCTGAAGGGGACCTTCCTCAGCTGGGGGATGATCCGCTCCAGGGTGAGGCTGTCGGGCCAGGCGAAGATGTCCACCCGGGGCGTCATGATGTCGTAGGCGGCGAGCTCGTCCATCCGGAAGGCCCGTTCCACCAGCTCGTGCTCCTCCTCGTCCACCACGCCTTCCCGGCGGCCCAGCTCGGCCAGCTCCCGGACCTCGCGCTCGTCGGCGGAGACGGATTCGCCGTTTCGCCGGGCCAGGAGTTCGTCCAGGCGCACGAAGGGCGAGAGCACCGGACGGGTGACGGCCTCCAGACGGAGGAGGAGGGGGGCCGAGAAGAGGGCCATGCGGATGGGCGCCCGGCCCGCCAGGAAACGAGGGGCGCCCTCGGCCAGGAGGACCAGGAGGGCCAGGGCCACCAGGAGGCCCCCCAGCGCACCCATGGGCCCCCACTCCAGCGCCGCCCACGCCGTGATGAGCCCGGCGATGGTGGCGTTCAGGGTGGTGGCGGCCAGGAAGGCGGCAGCCCGCACGGCGGCGGACCGCTCCCGGACCTCCTGCAGGGGCTCGGCCCGGCGGAAGCCCTCCTCCAGGAGGGTGCGCATGCGGGAGGCCCCCACGGCGGCGGCGGCGCTGTCTGCGGCAGACAGGAGGGCCGAAAGAAGGAGGAGGAGACCGGCAACGGGGAGAAGGAACGGGGTCATCGGCGGCTCGGGGGCGGCGGTTCGTCCGTTCCTTCGCGGATACTTCGTTCGGGGTGCATGGTGGGCTGGGGTCCAGGGGTCCGGGTCACGCGTCCTCGAGGCGAAGGCTCTCGGCCAGAAGTTCGTCCACGATGGCCTCCCGGTCCATCCCCTCGGCCTCGGCCTCGAAGCCGAGGACGATGCGGTGGCCCAGGACAAGGGGGGCCACGGCCCGGACGTCGGCGGCGGTGGGGACGGCGCGGCCCTGCACCACGGCGCGGGCCCGGGCGCCCAGGACCAGGGCCTGGGAGGCCCGGGGGCCTGCGCCCCAGGCCAGGTGCCGGCGGGCCACCTCTGCGGCTGCCTCGTCGTGGGGCCGGGTCGAGCGGGCCAGCTGCACGGCCAGGGAGATCACCGACGGGGCCACGGGAACGCGCCGGACGAGCCCCTGGAAGGCCAGGAGGTCGGCGGCCTCCACCACGGGCTCCACCTCGGGCAGCCCCTCGCCGGTGGTCCTGCGGGCCACGGCCTCCTCCTCCTCGCGGCTGGGGTAGCCGATGCGGATCTCGAACATGAAGCGGTCCAGCTGGGCCTCGGGGAGGGGATAGGTCCCCTCCTGCTCGATGGGGTTGCGGGTGGCCAGGACGAAGAAGGGGCGGGGAAGGGGCCGGGTGGAGCCGCCGGCGGTCACGGCCCGCTCCTGCATGGCCTGGAGGAGGGCCGCCTGGGTCTTGGGCGGGGTCCGGTTGATCTCGTCGGCCAGGAGGACGTTGGTGAAGACGGGGCCGGGGATGAAGCGGAAGGCCCGCGTGCCCGTGGCCCGGTCCTCCTCCATGATCTCGGTACCCGTGATGTCGGTGGGCATGAGGTCCGGGGTGAACTGCACCCGGGCGAACTCGAGGCCCAGGGAGTCGGCGAGGGTCTGGACCAGCAGGGTCTTGGCGAGGCCGGGCACCCCCACCACCAGGGCGTGGCCGTCGGCCAGGAGGGCCAGGAGGAGGCCCTCCACCACCTGTTCCTGTCCCACCACCCGGCGGGCCACCTCCTGGCGAATCCGCTCCATGGCGGCGCCGGCCCGGTCCAGGAGTTCGGCGTCGTCCATGCGTTCGCGGGAGTCGGTGGAGGTCGACGTGCGAAGGGTCTCGGGCACGGGGATCCGGAGTTGGGGTCAGGGGGGACGGGCAGCGTTGCCGGAAGTCGCTTCCGGGGCTCTCCCGGGGAGCGCAGGCGGGGGCATCCAGTTCCACTCTACCCGGGGGAGCGGGGAAAGCGCCAGTGGCCGGATCGGGGAAGGGCGGAACCCGCTTGCGCTTTTTTTCACAAGCGTCTAGCTTCGCAGGCTGTGAGCAGTCCGGAGGTGCTCTGCCGTGGATGATTCATCGAAGGATGAGAAGGAGGCGCAGTCGCCTCTGGTGGAGCTGGCCCGCTTCTCGGGGCATGGCCTCACCCTCGCGCTTTCCACGGGTCTGTTCCTCCTGGCGGGATGGTGGGTGGATGGCAGGCTGGGTACGCTGCCCCTCTTCACGATCCTCGGCGCGTTGACGGGTGCGGCGGCAGGCTTCTACAGCATGCTGCAGCACCTGGTCCTGGCCCCGCGGGAGCGGGCTCGCCTGGACGCGGCGGGCGAGCCCGAGGAGAACGGCTCGCCCCGGGAGACGGGGCAGCGGGACGAGGCCCCATGACGAACGGATTCGGGAAGCACGGCCGGCTGGTAAGCTGGTCGAAGTACGCGGCAGTGGCAGTGACGTTGACCGGACTGGCAGTGCTTGCAGGGTGGTGGGCGCTGGATGAAGCCGGGCAGCGGGGACTCGTCCTCGGTGCCGGAACGGCTCTCCTGGTGCAGCTCGCCGCCTTCGGGCTCCTGGTCATGCAGGCCCGTGGCACCCCGGCATTCCTGGGGGCCTGGGCGGCCGGGTCCTTCCTGCGGCTCCTGGCCGTGGGCGGGGTGTTCCTGGTCCTCCTCCTGCAGGAGGCCTTCGACCCCCTGGTGACACTGCTGGTCATGGTGGGACTTCTCTTCGTCCTGCTCCTCCTGGAGTCCTGGTGGATTCGGGAGACGGCGAACGGACCGACGAACGCGAGAGAGCGGAGATGAACCAGACTGCAGCCGCGGATCCCGCGGCCGCCGCCCAAGAGGGCGCAAGCGAGGGATTCGATCTCGGCACCATGCTCATGGGCAAGGTGACGGACGGACCCTACCTGGATTTCGGTCCCTGGCGGCTGAACCTCCCCCAGTGGGACCCCATCCAGATCGGCGGTCTCGCCCTGGACCTGTCCCCCACGAAGAACAGCATCTTCCTCCTCCTGGCCGCCGTGCTGGTCGTGCTGACCTTCGGGCTGGTGGGCCGGACCTTCCGGAAGCTGGAGGCCGACGAGGCCCCCTCGGGGTTCGCGAACTTCGTCGAGGCCCTCATCGTCTTCTTCCGGGACAACGTGGTGAGGGCAAACATCGGCAGGGGTGCCGACCAGTTCACGCCCTTCATCCTCACGCTGTTCTTCTTCATCCTGTACATGAACCTCCTGGGCCTGGTGCCCTTCGGCGTGTCGGCCTCGGCTTCGCTGTCCGTCACCGCCGCCCTGGCGTTCCTCTCCTTCCTATGGGTGGAGGTCGCCGGGTTCCGTGCACTGGGGCCAGCTGGTTACGCACGCACGATCTTCTACGCGCCACGGGGCCTGCACCCCGTGGGAGCCGCGGTGATGCTCGTCATCATGACCCCCGTGGAAGCCATGGGGAAGCTCACCAAGCCGTTCGCGCTGGCCATTCGTCTGTTCGCCAACATGACGGCTGGAAAGATCCTCATTCTTGCCCTGCTGGGCCTGGCCTTCGTGTTCGGAGACCCGGGGACCCAGCTGGGAGTTGCAGGGGGCTCGGTCATCATGGCCTCGGCCATCACCCTGCTGAAGGTGTTCGTCTCGTTTCTCCAGGCGTTCATCTTCGCCATGTTGACGGCCGTCTTCATCGGCCTCATCCGACACGCCCACTGACGCGGGCGTTAGCACACTCGACGACTCCGGGCGAACCGAACGGGGCCCGGCCCGGTTGCCGCACGATCAGCACTCGGTAGCGGTCGACACCATCACACTCGAAGACGAGACGGAGACACAATGCTCACATCGACCATTCTCGCCATCCAGGAAGCCGGGGTCATGGACGCGGAGGCGGCCAAGGAATACCTGAGCCTGCTCGGCGCCGCCATCGGCATCGGCCTGACGGTCCTGGGCGCCGGTCTCGGGATTGGCTGGATCGGTTCCTCCGCAATGCAGGGGATCGCCCGGCAGCCCGAGGCGGCCGGGAACATCCAGACGTCGGCCATCATCCTGGCGGCGCTCATCGAGGGTGCGGCGCTGTTCGCCCTCGTCATCACCCTGCTCTACAAGCTGCTCTGACGCAGCTCCTGCAGGAATGACCCGCGGTGCCCACCGTCCTCCGGGGCGGGCCGGGTGCCCCGACATCGTCCCCGGGTTCGGACCCGGCCGCACTCCTGCGGTCGGGTCCGTCCGGGGGTCCGACGAACCACCGAAGGCGAGATCATGAGAATTCCCGCACTGACAGCGGTGGCGCTGGCTGCCCTGCCCGCCCAAGTGGCGGCGCAGGAGGGAGCCGATCTGGTGAATGTGGACCTGGGTCTCCTGGTCCTCACCATCGTCGTCTTCCTCCTGGTGCTCGTCGTTCTGGGCAAGTTCGCCTGGGGTCCCATGCTGGGCGCCCTGGAGGCCCGTGAAGACGGGATCCGCTCGTCCATCGACGAGGCGAAGGCCATGCGGGCCGAGGCGGAGGAGCTCCGGGAGGAGCACCGCAAGGAGCTCGCAGATGCCCGGCGCCAGTCCCAGGAGATCCTGGCGGAGGGGCGCGCGGCCGCAGAGCGCATCCGTGGAGAGATGGAGGAGAAGGCTCGCCACGAGGCGGACCGGATCCTGGAGCGCGCCCGGATCGAGATCGGCCGGGAGCGGGATGCAGCCCTGGAGGAGATCCGCCGGGAGTCGGTGGAACTCGCTCTGGCGGCGGCTTCCCGTCTGCTGGACGAGCGCCTCACCGCGGACCGGGACCGGCAGCTCGTGGAGGGCTACCTGAAGGACATCCGCGCAGAGCAGGTGGAGGCCTGACGTGCGCGGCGACAGCATCGCCCGAAACTACGCCGAGGCCCTCTTCGACCTGGCGGAGCGCGAGGGACGCCTGGAGGAGTACGGCGGGGCACTGGACACGGTGGAGGAGCTCCTGGACGAGGTGCCCGACCTGGCCCTCTTCCTGGACACCCCCCGGATCCAGGTGGAGAAGAAGCGGACTGTTCTGGAGGAGACGCTGGGTGGGCGGGTGCCGGCCCATGTCATGAACTTCCTCCTCCTGGTCCTGGACCGCCATCGCCACCGCCTCCTGGGCTCCATGGCCCGCGAGTACCGGGCCCTCCTGGACCTCAAGCTGGGCCGCACCCACGTGGAGGTGGCCGTGGCCCGGTCGCTGGACGAGGGCGAGGCCGAGCACATCGGCAGCGAGCTCTCCCGAATCCTGGGCGTGGAGGCCATCCCCCACGTGCGGGTCCGCCCCGAACTCATCGGCGGCATCACCTTCAAGAGCGGCGACACGATCTTCGACGGCTCCGTGCGGCGTCGGCTGCAGCGCATGCGGCACGAGCTCCTGACCACCGACGTGTCGACGGACCAAGGATAGATACAGCACATGGCCAACTCCGATACGCACCTGCGCGCCAGCGAGATCAAGGGCGTTCTCCTGAACGCCATCGACAACTACCGGGACGAGCTCCACGCCGAGGAGGTGGGAGAGCTCCTGGAGGTCAAGGACGGGATCGCCCGCATCTACGGTCTGACGAACGCCATGGCGTCCGAGATGCTGGAGATCTCGCCGTCGGACGGGGGGGACCCCGTCACGGCACTGGCGCTGAACCTGGAGGAGGACAACATCGGCGCCGTGGTGCTGGGGGACTGGACCCGCCTTCACGAGGGGAACCAGGTCCGCCGCACCGGCCGTGTGCTGGAGGTCCCTGTGGGGGCCGGCTACATGGGCCGCGTGGTGGACGCACTGGGTCGCCCGTTGGACGGCCTGGGCCCCATCGACCCGGTGGAGGGTTCCCGGATGATCGACATCGTGGCGCCCGGCATCGTGGCCCGTCAGCCCGTGGCCGAGCCTATCCAGACCGGGATCAAGGCCATTGACGCCATGATTCCCATCGGACGGGGGCAGCGGGAGCTCATCATCGGGGACCGGTCCACCGGGAAGACCGCCATCGCCATCGACACCATCATCAACCAGAAGGACTCCGGTGTCCGCTGCGTCTACTGCGCAGTGGGGCAGCGGGCCGGAAAGGTGGCGGCGGTGGTGGAGACGCTCCGGGAGCACGGGGCCCTCGACTACACCACGGTGGTCGCGGCGAATGCCTCCGACCCGGCGTCCATGCAGTACATCGCGCCCTATTCCGCAACGGCGCTGGCCGAGCACTTCATGTGGAACGGTGAGCCCACCCTGGTGGTCTACGACGACCTCACGAAGCAGGCACAGGCGTACCGCCAGCTCTCCCTGGTCCTTCGCCGTCCCCCGGGGCGCGAGGCCTACCCCGGCGACGTCTTCTACCTCCACTCCCGGCTCCTCGAGCGGGCCGCCAAGCTGTCCGACGAGCACGGCGGGGGCTCCCTCACGGCCCTCCCCATCATCGAGACGCAGGCCGGGGACGTTTCGGCCTACATCCCCACCAACGTGATCTCCATCACGGATGGGCAGATCTTCCTGGAGCCGGACCTCTTCTACTCCGGTGTCCGACCCGCGGTGAACGTGGGGATCTCGGTCTCCCGGGTGGGAGGCGCTGCCCAGATCAAGGCCATGAAGAAGGTTGCGGGTCGGCTCCGCCTCGACCTGGCCCAGTTCCGGGAGCTCGAGGCCTTCGCCCAGTTCGGCTCCGATCTGGACGCCTCCACCCAGCGGCAGCTGGCCCGGGGTGAGCGCACGGTGGAGGTCCTGAAGCAGCCCCAGTACCGGCCCCTCTCGGTGGAGCGACAGGTGGCCGTGATCTACGCCGTGACCAATGGACACCTGGACACGGTCCCGGTGGAGAAGGTCGGCGAGTGGGAGGAAGGCTTCCTGGACTTCATGGATGCACAGTACCAGGACGTCCTGGAGGGCTTCCGGACGGAGAAGAAGCTCACCGACGAGCTGGAGGAGAAGCTCAAGGCGGCCATCGCCGACTTCAACGCACGCTTCGGCGACGCCGACTGACCTTCCGCCGCCCGGACCCAAAGAGGAGGACGACGAAACCGTGTCCCAGTCCAGGGAAGTAAAGCGCCGAATCCGTTCGGTGGACAACACGCGGCAGATCACGCGCACCATGGAGATGGTGGCGACGTCGAAGCTCAAGCGCGCGTCCGACCGGGTTCAGGCTGCTCGCCCCTACGGCGACGCCCTCGAGGAGATCGTCCGGAGCCTCCACGACCCCGCCCTCGCGGACCGGTTCCCACTCCTGCGGGTGCCGGGGACCGTGGAGCGAGGGGCGATCCTCCTGCTCACTGCGAACCGCGGCCTGGCCGGCGCGTTCAATGTGAACCTGATCCGCCAGGCAAACCGCCTCCTGGAAGAGCTCCGCTCCGAAGGGGTTGAGGTGGAGCTTCACGTGGCGGGGAAGAAGGGGATCGGGGTCTTCCGCTACCAGGGGGAGGAGTTGGCCTCCGAGCACACCGATGTGCCCGACACGCCGACGCCGGAGGATGCGGAGCGGCTCGTTGGACCCCTCCGGGACCGTTTCGGTGCCGGCGAGCTGGACGTCGTGTACGTGGTGGGATCCGAGTTCCGCTCGGCCCTCTCCACTCCCCCCATGTCCCGGAAGCTCCTGCCCATCGAGGGAGGCGCCTCCGACCTGGACCCGGAGAGCTTCATCCTGGAGCCCTCCGGCGACCGGATCATCCGCCGGCTCCTCCCCCTCTACGTTCGGAATGCCGTGTACCGGATGCTGGTGGAGAACGCAGCGGCGGAGCAGGGCGCACGCCGAATTGCGATGAAGAACGCCACGGACAATGCCGGCGAGATGCTGGACGACCTGAAGCGGACGTACAACCGGGCGCGGCAGGCCCAGATCACCCAGGAGATCGCCGAGATCGTGGGTGGGGCTGCCGCCTTCGAATAACGGATCCCCGGTCCCGGGGGGCGATTGCCGGGACGAACGGGACACGCCGGCTCCAGATGCGCTCGGCGGCCACACCCGACGGGAGACAACCAGATCATGGCTGAAAAGAATACGGGAACCCTCGCACAGGTAATCGGCCCGGTGGTGGACGTGCAGTTCGCCCCCGAGTCGCTGCCCGACATCTACAACGCCCTCCGAATCCGGGGAACCACGGAGTCCGGACGGGAGGTGGACGTGACGGTGGAGGTGCAGCAGCACATCGGCCGGAGCCAGGTCCGGGCCGTGGCCATGTCCTCCACGGACGGGCTCGTCCGTGGCATGGATGTGGTGGACACGGGCCAGGCGATCTCCGTTCCCATCGGAGAGGCTCCGCTGGGACGGATCCTGAACGTCCTGGGCGAGCCCGTGGACGAGGTGGGTCCGGTGGGGGGCGACGACGCCGACTCGGTGGAGCGCTGGCCGATCCACCGGGATCCCCCGCAGTTCAAGGACCTGGAGCCCAAGACCGAGATCTTCGAGACGGGGATCAAGGTCATCGACCT
>REBX01000071.1 GCA_007692505.1 Gemmatimonadales bacterium
CACCGACCTGGGTTTCTCCATCCAGTATTCCGACGGGGAGCCAGACGGTTGGCTCTTTGGAGGGATGGAGGTCGATCACACGCCGACCGAACTCATGCTCGCCCCAGTGGTTTCGGGCGTCCCACCCGGTACCTACCAGGCCGTGGTCACGGTTACGGGAGCGGAGGTCGATCCAGTGGACCTCACGGTCACCTTCCAGGTCCACGAGGCCGATGAACCGGAGCCGGACCCGGACCGCCTCTCCCTCGAGATCGGTTCCGCCGAGTTCGAGGCAGAGGAGGGAGGAGCCGACCCTGACCCGGAGGTGGTGATGGTCACGAGCACCACCAACGATCCCGTGACAGGACTCGATGTGAGCGTCGACTACGGTGCAGGTGAGGCGGAGGGGTGGCTCGACGCCGAGCTTGAAGGGTCGGTCACGCCGGCGGAGCTGGAGCTTTCTCCCGCCATTCAGGGCCTGAGCGCCGGGGAGTACACGGCCACGGTCGTCGTGACCGGCGATGATGTCGCGTCCCGATCCGTGGACATCCTCCTCGTGATCGCCAGCGCCGGGGAGGGCCTTTCCCTGGACGCCGAATCCGTGGAGTTCGTGGCACAGGCCGGGGGAGATTCGCCCGACCCGGCGACGGTTGGGGTCACGAGCCTGTCCGATACCGAGGTCACTGGTCTGGACCTCCAGATCGATCATGTCAGCGGTAACGGGGGCGACTGGCTCAGTGCAACTCTGGATGGAGGGGACACCCCGGCCGCGCTCCACCTTGCCGCCGACACGGAGGAGCTCGCGCCAGGGGAGTACCTGGCCCAGGTCGTGGTGTCGGGCACCGATGCGGACCCCGCCACCGTCGTGGTCTCCCTCGTCGTCACCGATCCCGACCTGGTCGGGCTGCGGGTCGAGTTGGGCACGGACCTCCTGAGCGGCGACGATGTCCTGTCACTGGACTTGCAGGACCTCCTGTCCGAACCGCTCCTCCAGGTAACGGTCCATGCACTGTTCGGAGATGGCTCCATGGAGGATGTCACCGAGGCCACGGTGCTGACGACCAGTGACCCGCTCCTCACGGTGGACGGCTCCGGTGTGCTGGACCTCGCGACCGTCCTCACGCATGCACTCACGAGCCCGGACCATTACCTCCATGCCAGGTACCAGGGCTTCGAGGTGGAGGTCGGGCTCGAGATTGTCGTGCCCATCCTCTCCGAACTCCCCCTCGTGGACCTGGTGGTGGAGGAGACGCTGGGCACCCTGGAGGTCGGGACCGCCCTGCCCCCGGTCACCGGACTACTGGAGGATGGAACCGGGGGGACGGTGGAGCTCATGATCCCGGCCGCTCACCCGGAACTGGACTGGGCGATCACGGGTGTCCCGGTCACCGGCGCCCTCGGCCCCATCGTGAATCCCCTGATCACAGCCCTGGGGAATCTGGTGGGCGATGTGATCACGGTGACGGATGGCGTGATCACTTCCATCAATCTGTCTCTTCTGGACGGTGTCCTCGGTCTTCTTGGCGGGACGTTGACCGTGGATGTGAGCGCCATTCTGGGGGACCTCGTGGCCGATCCCATCGAATCCACAATCGCGGGCTGACGGCCCATGGAACCCAACAGCAGAGGCTACTCCATGAAGAGGCTGACGCAGCTCACAATGGTCCTGGGACTGGTCTGGCTGGGCCTCGCGCCCGGCACCGGAGAGGCGCAGGACACCCCGGCTCCATCGGAGAGCAGCGCAGAAGACCGGGTCCATGCCGGGGCCTTCCTGCAGTTCACCCGCTTCGGTGAAGGAGCCCGGTGCGTTTGTGCCCAGCCCTCGAACGGCACCGGATTCGGGGCGAGGGGTGCCTGGTCGCCCCACCCATACCTCCGGGTGGAGGCAGACGCACAGACGACCCTGACCGACCGCGTCTTCGATGATGGGTCGGTGCGCTATACCACTGCGTCCCTTCGGGCCGGACCAGAAGTCCAGGCACTCTCATGGGAGGGAGTCCGCATCGCCATCGTCGCGGGTGTGGGACCGACGCGAGGCTGGTATGACGGAGAGGGTCGGTGGGGGCTCGGGATTCAGGGAGGCCTCCTCCTCCGCCAAAGCCTGGACGGGATCCCCCTCTCACTCCGGGTCGATGCACTGGCCGACCGCTTTCGACCCGACAGGGCCACGAACCTGGGCGTTCGCATTGGAGGCGATGTGCGGGTCTGGTAGGCCACCCGCAGGGCCAAGCGAAGGGGAAAGGGGAAGGGGGAGGGCTTCGCGGCGCTCGGCGCGACGGGGCCATCCCCCCAACTCGCCCCCAGGGCCTCCCGGGGGGAGCCCCGAACCTGGCAGCGGGGCCGGACCTCACCCGTCCGGGGCGCCGGCGTCGGAGGTCACCTCGATGCGCCGGACCACCACCCCCCAGCCCACCAGGCTGTCGGGCTCGACGGTGTAGGCCAGGTTGCCGCCGAGGAACCGGAGGGGCATGTAGTCGAAGTGCTCTTCGACCAGGAGCTCCTGGTCGGCGCCGTAGACCCGGATGACATGATCCGCCGCGGACCGGAAGTGATCGATCATTGCGCGATTCATTTCGTTCGGGTCGAGCCCTGCATCCCGAATCGGGTCGAGGTTCTCGGGCTTCGGGATCCCGGCCACGACCCACAGGTTGGACCCTTCGTCGAGGGTGAGGTCCAGGAGGGCGGAGTGTGTGGCCATCCACTCCTGGGTGTCGGGCTCCACCTCGTCGGACACACCCCACCAGGTCGGAGCGGCGTCGATTCGGGAGGCCAGGTCGCCGCCCGGGGTCACGTGGCGGATGTCGTAGTCCTGGAATCCGGCAATCCAGAGGCTGCCATCGGGGGCGGGGGTGAGGGAGCCCTCCAGGTTGATGGGCTCGGCGGGGTCCAGCGGAGAGGTCTCGGGTGCAATGGGCGAGATCTGGCCATCGGGCTGGAGGCGGTGAACCAGGGAGGGCTCTGCCCCCGGCGTGCGATCCATGCCCACGATGAACATGTCGCCGGACGGGGCCCGCCTCGCCTTCCGAACCGGGAAGGGCAGCGGGACGGACCGGGCATGGGCGAGCTCGGGGGACCAGATGTCCACGTGGCTCGGCGTGAAGACCCAGAGGGAGTCGCCGGCACCGAAGGCGAGGTCGTCGATCTGGCGGAACTCGCCCGGCCCCTCGCCGCGGCCCCCGAACCCTTCCACCCAGGCTCCCGTGGAGTCGAACAGGTGGAGGGCCTGCGGTGAGGTCGAGGGTGCGTAGACGAAGCGGTCGCCCCCCGGGTTCATGGCCACACGCGGGCCCGAGCCGGGCACCTCGTGGACCGCCAGCACGTCCAGGGAGAAGAGGGAATCCACCACCAGGGCGTGGCTGGAGTCGTTGGCTGCCGGGTCCGGCGGGGTCCGGTCGCACGCGGCGACGGCCAGGACCAGGAGGAGCCCGAGGAGGGGGAGGCGACGTCTCGACTGGCCATCCATGCGCGCTTCCGTGTTCAGTGCTGGTCGTGTGGGCCGTGTTGGCCGAGTGCGCGATCAACGTATCAGTACGAGGGCAAGAATGCCTCCCAGGACGGCGTATAGGACGGTCACCCCCAGGGTGCGGCGCAGGATCTCGCCCTCGCGTCCGGCCAGCCCCACCGTGGCCCCTGCCGCAATCACGTTGTGGGGGCACACCATGTTCCCCACGGCGGCCCCGAAGGTCTGGGCCCCCACGACCCGGTCCACGGGGAGGTCCAGGGTGCGGGCCGTCTCCTGCTGCAGGTCGGTGAAGAGGATGTTGGAGGCCGTGGCCGAGCCCGACACGAAGGTGCCCAGCACACCCACCAGGGGGGCGAAGAAGGGCCAGGCGCCCCCGACGGCTCCGGCAGCCGCCAGGGCCAGGACTTCGGTCATCCCGGCGTGCACCGTGACCCGCGCCAGGCCGAGCATGGCCACCAGGGCCACGGCCACCGGCACGAGCTGGAGGGTGGCGTCGCGAACCACCAATCCCGTGGTCCCCATGGACGCCTTCTGGAGGAGGGCGCCCACCAGGAATCCGGCCAGGAGCATGCTTCCCGGGTGGTAGAGGAGCTCGATGCTGCCGCCGAACGCCCCGCCGTGGAGGCTCCACTCCAGGCTCACTCCCCGAAGCACCTCCTGGAGGGGCGGCACGAGGCGGGTGACCAGGACCAGGACCACCAGGACCAGGTAGGGGGCCGCCGCCCGGATCGCCTTCCGGCCGGAGGGCATGGGGTCCGGGGACGGAGGCGCGTGCCGGGAGGTCAGCGCCAGGAGGAGGACAAAGACCCCGCCACCGAAGAGGGCACCCCCCAGGGTGGGCAGCTCGGGCCCCACCCCGGACCAGATGAGGGTGTAGGGGAGGGTGAAGGCCACGAAGGCCAGGAGGGTCCATCCCGCGATGGCCGGCGTGGAGCGGCGCCTGGCGCCCTGATGCCCGGCAGCCTCACCCCCGACGACCTCGGGCATGGCGCGGTGGGTCAGCACCACCATGACCATGAGGGGCACCCACCCCAGGAGGGTGTGGTACGGGCCCGTGGCCCTGGCCAGCTCCAGCCCGGAGAGCCCGGTGGAGGCCATCTGGGGCACAATGGGCGTGCCCACCGCCCCGAAGGAGACCCCCACCACGTGGCCGATGAGGGTGATGGTCACGGCGGCCACCGGGGTGAAACCGGCCCCCACCAGGAAGGGAGCCGCCAGGGCGACGGACGCCCCGAACCCCGCGGCGCCCTCCATGAAGAGGACGAAGAACCAGGCAATGAGGAGGGCCAGGATCCGGGGATCGCTGGCAAACTGGCCCAGCCAGGCCCGGAGCACCTCGGCCGCCCCGGTCCGGAGCTGCAGGTGGTGGATGCCCAGCGCGGGGCCGATGATCCAGAGGATGGTGAGGGCGGTGAAGCCCGCCTCGGCCCCCACCCCCCCCAGCCCAGCCATCAGGCCAAGGGCCGGGTCCACCGGATGGGGGAAGGCAAAGGCCAGGACCCCCACGGCCAGGGCGACCCCGCAGGCCACCACCCCGGCCCGGGCCGCCGACCACCTGAGCCCCACCATGAGGACCAGGAGGACCAGGATGGGGAGGGCGGCGAGGAAGGCGGCCATGGAGCGAGTGACTCAGCCCGGCCGGCTCTCGGGGGGCACCACCTGGTGCAGGGTGCCTCGGCCGGTCTCGAAGGCGGAGGCGTTGGCCAGGGTGGTCTCGGCAATGTTCTGTAGGGCCTCCCGGGTGAAGAACCCCTGGTGCCCGGTGATGAGGACGTTGGGGAAGGTGAGGAGGCGGGCGAAGACGTCGTCGTGGATCACCGTGTCCGAGAGGTCCTCGAAGAAGAGCTCTTCCTCCTCCTCGTAGACATCGAGCCCCAGGGCCCCGATCCGACCACTCTTGAGGCCCTCGATGACGGCCCGGGTGTCCACCAGGCCGCCCCGGCTCGTGTTGATGAGCATGGCGCCCTCCTTCATGGCGGACACGGCAGGCTCGTCGATGAGGTGCCGGGTCGCGGGGGTGAGGGGGAGGTGGAGGGCCACGATGTCGGACTGGCTCAACAGGTCCTCCATGGACACGTACTCGGCGCCCAGGGCGAGGACCTCGTCGCTGGGATGGGGATCATGGGCCAGGAGGCGGCATCCGAAGCCCGCCATGATCCGGGCAAACACCTCCCCGATGCGGCCCGTGCCCACCACGCCCACCGTCTTCCCCTGAAGGTCGAACCCCAGGAGCCCGTTGAGGGCGAAGTTCCCCTCCCGGACCCGGGCCCACGCCCGGTGGAACTTGCGGTTCAGGGCCAGGACGAGGCCCGCCGCGTGCTCCGCCACCGCGTGAGGGGAGTAGGCCGGCACGCGGGCCACGGTGAGCCCCAGCTCCCGGGCGGCATCGAGGTCCACGTGGTTGAAGCCGGCCGAGCGGAGGGTGAGGAGGCGCACGCCGCCCTCTGCCAGGGTGCGGAGGACGGGGCCCGAGAGCTCGTCGTTCACGAAGGGGCAGATGGCCTCGAAGCCCCGGGCCAGCTCGGCGGTGGGGGGCTGGAGGCGGGCCTCGAAGTAGGTGAGGTCGTGGTCGTGGCGATGGTTCGCCTCGTCCAGGGCCTCCCGATCGTAGGGCTTGGTGCTGAAGACGGCAATCTTCATGAGCGGGATCCGGCGGTGGGGGAGGCCCGGGTGGGCCAGCAGGGCAGGGGGAGGCGAGGCCCGGGCAGAATCAGTTGCCCTTCCTGCCACGCCCGACGTACGTATTAAGGACCATGAACCTCCATCTTCGCAACCTCGCCTCCGAACTTCGCCCCGCCCGACGCCGGGCGCCCTGGACCCTGGCTCGTGCCCTGGTCCTCCCCCTGGTCCTGGCTCCGGGGGTCCTCACGTCCGGTGGCGGAGCCGAGGCCCAGGAGGTGGAGCGGATCCTCTCGGACGCGGCGAGCGCACAGTGCACACTGGTGCCGGGCCCCGAGGTGGTCATTGGCGATGGAGACGACAACTACCTGTCGTTTCCGACCCTGGGCTACGCCGTGAACAGCCGCGGTCACCTCCTTGCAGTATCCATGGAGGATGTGCGGGAGTTCGACGCTGCAGGCAACTTCGTCCAGACCATCGGGCGCCTGGGGGAGGGGCCCGGTGAGTTCCAGCGCCCCCTGGGCATCCTGGTGGGCCCGGAGGACTCGGCGTTCGTGTTCCACAGGGCGGGGATGTCCGTATACGACGCCCACGGGGAGCCGGTCCGGGACGAGCCCGCTCCCACGAGCCTTCAGGGACCCATCCTGCTGGAGTCGGGAGCGTTCGTGAACCAGGCCAGCCCCACGGCCGCCTCCCGACAGCAGTCCGAGGTCGGAGGGCCCACGATCCATGTCCACGAGCCCGGCGCCGATCAGCCCCGTTCATTCGGCCCCGAAACCGTCGCGGGCCACATGGGGGCTCCCGCAGTTCCGCATCATGCCATTGCGCCCTCCGGCGGGAACTCGTTCTGGATGGCTCCCCGGGCACCCTACCGGGTGGAGCGATGGAGTGCCGGGGGCGAGCTGGAGTTCGTGCTGGAGCGCGAGGCGGCCCACCACCCCCGGGCCGACGATCCCATCCAGAGAGACGCGTCGGGCCAGCCGGTGACGACGTTCCCCTACCTGTCTGCCGTCGGGGAGGACGCCGAGGGACGGCTCTGGACGGCCGTGATCCACGAGCTCGAGGAAGGAGAGGCCCGGGAGGGAGAGTCGCCCCGGAGCGGGCGGAGCTACGACTCCATCGTCGAAGTGCTCGATCCGGGAACCGGCGAACTGCTGGGCAGCGCCCGGCTCCCCGGCTCCGTGACGACCATCTCCCGGAGCGGTCATCTGGTTGCCGCCTGGGAGGGACCGAACAGCGAGCAGTTCCTCCGCGTGTGGCAGCCCACCCTCGAGGACTGTGGCGGGGGTTCGGCAGACGGGGACAGCTACACGGCCACGGTCGAGGACCGGGTCGTGCCGGCTGCCCCCCGGTGATTCCGGGCTGATCGCTGGTCCGGGCCGGAAGGTTCACCCGGACCTGGCGGCTCAGTGGTCGTAGCGGAAGGACACCTTCACCTTGGCGCGATACCGGACGATCTTGCCGTCTTCGAGCTGCATGTCGAGCTCGCTCACCTCGGCAATGCGGAGGTTCTTGAGCTGCTTGCTCGCCGTCTCGACGGCATGGGCGGCGGCCTTCTCCCACGACTCGGTGCTCGTTCCCACGAGCTCGATGACCTTGTAGACGCTGTCGGACATGTTGGACCTCCTGAACGGAAGGGTGCGCGGCTCCCCGTGTGCTTCGGGGGCGAGTAGGGGCTAACCCTTTGGTTTGGAGGAAGATCCGGCCGCCCCAGCCCGGCGTCAGTCCTTCGAGGGCAGGAACTTGGAGATCTCCCCGGCCATGTTCTGGGCGGGCATGGTCTGGATCCACACGCGGCCGGGTCCCTCCACCGTGGTGAGGAAGAGGCCCTCGCCGCCCAGGAACATGTTCTTGACCCCCTTTACCATCTGGATGTCGATGTTCATGCCGGCATCGCACATCCCCAGCGCCCCGGTCTCCATCCTCAGCTTCTGGCCGGGCCCCAGTTCGCGCATGACGGCCTCGCCGTCCATCTCCACGAAGACGGTCCCCTCGCCGGAGAAGCGCTGCATGATGAAGCCCTCGCCACCAAACAGGCCCGTGCCCAGGCGCTTCTGGAAGGCCACGTCGTAGTCCACCCCTTCGGTGGCGCAGAGGAAGGCCCGCTTCTGGCAGACCATGGGGGTCTCGCCCACCTGGACCTCGAGGATCCGGCCGGGGAAGGAGTGGCCGAACGCCACCCGTCCGCCGGGGGTCCGGGAGCTGAAGTGGGCCAGGAACATGTCGCCCCCGGACATCCTCCGCTTGATGCCCCCGAAGATCCCGCCCCGCATGTTCGTCTCCATCTCGATCTCTTCGGTCATCCACTGCATGGCGCCGGTCTGGGCGTAGACCGTCTCCCCGGGATCGAGTTCGAGCTCGACCATGGGCATGACCGTTCCGATGATTTCGTGTTTCACGGGGATTCCTTGGAATGGGGGGAGGGACGCCGCCAACGTAGTGGGGATGGGTGGGCGAGCGCATCCCGAACAACGACCCGGCTGACCGGACCGAGCCACGTCTTCGACCCGGGCCTCCAGGAGCTTGCCAAGGCGGGCCAGGGGGCAAATTCCACCACCTGGCTCCCCGGATTTACAGGAAGAACAGGTAGAACATGCCCACCACCAGGACGATGAAGACCAGTGTAAGAAGGCCCCCGGCCTTGAGGTAGTCTGCATTCCGGTACCCGCCGGGCGTCTTGTAGAAAGCATTGACCTGGTGGGTGGGGAGCAGGAAGGAATTCGCGGCCATCACCGCCACCATGAGAACCATCGGTCGGGGGTCAACCCCGAACATCTCGGCCATGCTGATGACAATGGGGACCAGGACCACGGTGGCACCCACGTTGGACATGAAAAGTGAGAACCCGGTGGTAATGACTGCCACGGCACCAAGGAACAGGAGGAGGTGCTGCCCCGCCACCACCTCCATCACGGTTTCGGCGAGAAGTTCGGCCGTACCGGTCTCCTGCATGGCCACGCCCAGCGGTATGAGTCCTGCCAGGAAGAACACCACCTTCCAGTCGACGGCCCGGTAGGCCTCCTCCATGGAGAGGACCCGGGTCAGGACCATGACCATGGCCCCGCTGAGAAACGCTGTGGAGATTGCAAACCCACCCAACGCCATGCCGATGGCCAGGAGGAACGCCGCGACGGCGGCTCCCCTCCGGGAAGGGTCCCGCTGTTCTCCCTCGAGGTCCGTGACGAGAATGAACGGTTCGCTATCGTCCATCTCCCGGATGTTGTCCCAGAGACCATAGACCACGAAGGTGTCGCCAGGGGAGACCACCACGTCGGAGAAGTCACCTCGCACGGCCTCACCCTTGTGGATGAGGACGACCGGCTCAACCGAATACCGTTTGCGGAGCTGCATTTCCCGGAGGCTCTTTCCCACCATCTCGGAACGGGGCGGGATCATGACCTCGGCAAAGCCGGCTCGAGTCGGGTCCCTGAGGAGGTCAAGGCGCCGCGAACCCGTCGTCTCGTCCAGGCCAAGGGCGTCGGCAGCGGCAGCGATGGACCCGTCCTCCCCCAGGAGGGCAATGTGCTGTTCTGCCTCGAAGCGGCTCTCACGCCATGGGGCGAAGTCCAGGCGGTCCCCGGTGGCCAGTCCAAGGACATTTACTCCGTACTCTTCCCAGATCTTCAGGGACTCCGCCGTCCTTCCCACCCCCGGGCTTTCCGGAGGAATGCGGAAGTAGCGCACGTCGATGGGGAGCTGCCAACGGTCGATGAGGAGCTCCTGAGAGCTTCTTTCCTCTTCCTCCCCGCTGTCTCCGGGCAGGATCCGATCCCCCAGGAGGAGAAAGAGGAGAATCCCCGACAAGAGGAGGACCAGCCCCACCGGAGTCACGGCAAAGAGGGAGTATCCCTCCAGTTCGGCATTGCCCAGCAGGTCATTCACCAGGATGAGGGGGCCGGAGCCCACCATGGTGAGGGTACCGCCCAGGATGGCGGCGAATCCCACGGGCATGATGAGCCTGGAGGGAGCAATGCCCCGCCGTCGAGAAATGTTGAGGATGGCGGGGAGGAGAAGGGCAGCGGCCCCGATGTTCTGGATGATCCCCGACATCAGACCTGCCGAGGTGGCCACTACCCCCGTGATCTTGCGCCGGCTC
>REBX01000060.1 GCA_007692505.1 Gemmatimonadales bacterium
GGGGGGGGTGATCGGGGACGAGGAGTCGGAGGAGGGCGGGGCCGGGTTCGATGCCCGTCGCGGCCTGCAGACGGCGAACCAGCGGCTCCTTCCGGTGGAGGAGGCGCGGGGGTTCTCCCACGTCTGGATGCTCGCCACCCGGAGCTTCCGGATCCGGACCCTGCTGGACGAGGGGCCGGGGCTGGAGGAGGCGGACCACCTGGCCATGCAGCTGGACGTGGCGAGCCCCCTCCACCAGGCCTTCCGGGAGGTGCTCCTGGAGGCAGTGCCCGCCGGGGTGGAAGATGGGGGGGAGGACGGCGAGGGGGAGGACGGAGAGGGGCAGGACGCAGAGGAGGCAGACGAAGGGCTCCAGGCGCTCCTGGAGGCGGTGGAGGCCTGGGGCGGAACGGCGGCGGCGGACGATCCCCACTTCCCGGTGGTCCACAGGGCGTGGGACCGGGTCCGGGAGGCGGTGCTGGAGCGGCTGCTCGAGCCCGTGCGGGCGGTGGATCCCTCGGTGCGCTACCTGTGGCCCCTCTCCGACGAGGTGGTCCTCCGGGTGCTGGAGGAGGCGCCCGAGCACCTGGTTCCCGGCGGGCACGACGACTGGCCGGCCTTCTACCGGAGTCGCCTCGGGGAGGTGGCCCGGGAGATGGGGCTGCCCGATGCCCGGGAGCCGGAGGTGTGGGGGGACGAGAACCGAGCGGATATCGCCCATCCGTTCGGGCAGCTCCTGCCGGGCCTGGGGCGCTTCCTGAACCTGCCGGCCGATCCGCTGGACGGGTGGTCCGGGACGGTGCGGGCGAATCTGCCGGACTACGGGCAGAGCTTCCGGATGGTGGCCCGGCCCGGCGACTTCGAGGCGGCGCTCTTCCAGATGCCCGGTGGGCAGAGCGGGAACCCGCTGTCACCCTGGTACCGCGCCGGGCACCGGGCCTGGCTCGAAGGGGAGCCGGCCCCCCTGGCTGCAGGGCCGCCGGAGCACGAGCTGGTGCTGGTGCCGGAGGGGGATTGACCGGAGTGGTACTGAGGGGAGGTCGGGTCTGTGCCCCCTCCCCCCCCCGCCCCCGTCAGGGCAGTTCGATTCAGGGCAGCTCGATGGAGGCCACGGCGGGGATGTCCATTTCGTCCCGCACGATCCCCCAGGCCCGCCCGGCATCGATGCGGAAGACCTGGAAGCCGGCCGGGAAGCGGATGAGCTCGGACTCCCCGCCGTCGGCCGGAAGGCGCTCCCAGGTCGGACTGGCGCCACCATACCCCTCGCTCCAGTCGAAGCGTTGGAGCCAGAGGCCGCCGTCCGGCGCGCACTGGAGCTGGTAGTACTCCGGGAACACCTGGGCGAAGTCGTCGATGATCTCCTCGATCTCGGCGGCCAGGATGGTCCGGAGTTCGTCGTCCGCCGGCCGCTCGCTGCTGGGCACCTCGGCGCGGATCGTCTCCAGCAGGAGGTCGAAGAGCCGATCCGGGGTGAAGGCTACCTGGCGGCGGGGGAGGAGGCTTCGTCCCTCCGCGTCGGCGTCGTCCAGCGGCCGGACCCGGTGGAGGGCCGGGTCGTACATCCAGCCGCTCCCGTCGTCGCAGATGGCCCAGAGGGGGATGGGCAGGAACTCGGTGGCGCCGGGGTGGTGCTCCTCGGGGTCGGGGAGGAACGCCTCCATGGCCCAGCGCTCGGTGGCCTCGCCTGTGGCCGGGGAGATCTCCACGATGCGGGCCTCCCAGAAGCCGGTCCCCCTGGGCATCCCCTCTCCAGGATGGGCGGCAAAGACCGAGCCCCCGGCCGACTCCATCCAGGGGTACATGCCGGGGATCCCGCCCGTGCCCGGGAGGAAGCCTCCGGGCCGGATGTCGTCCCGGGGGAGGGGGACGGGGGTGTCCCCGGCCTCGCCGGTCTCTCCCGCCAGGGCCGCGTCCGGACCTGAAACGCGAACCATGGCGTGGCGCATGCGGTCGTAGGTCCAGACCCCGGCACCTTCGCCTCCCGTTGTGCTGGCGAGGGCGGAGGGCATGGCGAACTCCCCGGGCCCCTCCCCCTGGCTGCCCATCTCCACCACCACCTCGCCTTCGGGGCCGAAGGCGGTGAAGAAGGGCGCCGTCTCGTTCAGGACCCACACGGTGCCGCTGGCGTCCACGGTGAGGTCGCGCACGACGGACAGGGCTTCGGTGGTCCCCAGCACCTGGGTGGCCGAGGCCTCCAGGACGTGCTCTGTCTCCCCTCCACCCCCGGCATCTTCGGCGGTGTCGCCTCCGCAGGCCACGAGGGCGGTCATCGTGCCCAGCGCTGCCGCTGTCCGGAGGAGGGAGGGGCCGGGTGCACGGCGTCGAACGGGCAGGAGGGCAGGGCGCATGATGGGGGCAGCTCCGGAGCGGGGAAACGGGAGGGACGGGTTCCCCTACGACCTCCTGGCGGGAGGGGTTTCGGACGGAGGTCCAGGTCCACCGGAGAGGAGGCTATGTTAGGGCGCCCTGCGCCTGCCGCCCGCCGTCTCTGACCCTGCGTGCCGAATCCTTGCGGCGGCCCGCTTCCCACCGCCCCTTGTCCCCTCCATGACCGACACCCCCCGCAGCCTTCCCTCCAACACCTCCGAGGTCCCGGCCCGCCCCGTCATGACGGCGATCCTCACCTGCGTGGGGTTCATCGTCATGAGCAGCGTGCTGGGCTTCATCGTGGGGGAGGCCGATGCCGCCTGGTACGAGGCCCTTCGGCAGCCCGAACTCTTCCGGCCCCCGGACCTCCTCCTCCTCCTCCTGATCCTGGCCTTCTACCCGGTGTTCGGCTTCGTCCTCTACCGGGCCCTCTCCTGGCCCCTCGATGTCCCCGAGCGCCGCACGGTGGTGGCCCTCGTGGTGGCGGCCCTGGCCATCCAGGTGAGCTGGAACCCCCTCCTCATCGGCACCCGGAGCCTGGGCGCCGGCGTGGTGGGAAACGCCGCCCTCCTGGGGGTGCTGGCGGCCCTGGTCCTCGTCCTCTGGCGCCGGGACAAGCTCCCCGCCCTCCTGGTCCTGCCCTTCCTCCTCCTGGCCGTCCACGACCTGGCCTGGAGCTGGGAACTCCTCCGCCTGAACCCATGATTGCTCGAGTCCCGCGGTGGGGCTGGACTACTCCAACCCTGTGGGGTCCTGGGCCTGATGCCGGATGTGAAGGACGTGTACGGTGTCCCCGCGAATCGTGAACAGCACCTTCCAGGAATCGTAGAGCCGATGCCGGATGTGCTCCTGGAAGAATCGATCCTCGTACGCCGTCCCGAACCGCTCCGGAGCCTCCTCCAGGTCCCGGATGGCCGCACGGATCCCGAGATACCACTCCAGTGGATACGTGGAGTCCGGATCCCTCTCTCGAAGATCCAGGAAGTGTGTCCGCAGGTTCTCTCTCGCTTCCTGCTCGATGCGGACCCGAAACATCAGGGCGTGTCGGGAGAGATCCCGAGCTCTTCCTCGAGAGAGACGAATGCGTTCTCCGCATCCTCCCCGGTCCCTGCATACATTCCCATCAACCCACGCTGAACTCCGACAATGGCTGCGGCGTTCCGGGCGAGGTCGAGGAGCCGCTGGTACGATTCGACGCTCTGGATGACGACCTCCGCCTGCCCGTGGACCGTGAGCACCTCGGGCTCGCCCGTTTCCTTGAGTCGGGCCAGGTGCTCCCGGGTGTGCCGCTGGAAGCGAGAGAGGGAGTGGATGTTCTTCAAGTCGATCATGGGTACCCCCACAGGAGATTGCATGTGAATTTCATGTCAATCGTACCCCGGTGCACCCCTCCCCGCAACGAGCAGATATGGTCCCCATGAGCGCGGCCCGCATGAACTCGCTCCGGAACCTGACCTTCGTGGCGGCAGGAGGTGCCGTGGGCACCTCGCTGAGGGCCGCGGGCTTCCTGGCCTTTTCCCCTGCGGAGGGCGGCTTCCCCTGGATCACCCTCTCCGAGAACCTCCTGGGCGCCTTCCTACTGGGCCTCCTCCTCACCGGGGCCCTCCGCCACCGCCCCGACTCCGCCTTCCTCCGCCTCTTCCTGGGGGCGGGTGTCCTGGGCTCGTTCACCACCTTCTCGGCCTTCGCCGTCGACCTGGTGGCCCTCCCCATGGCCGGCCGGCCTGCCGCCGCCGCAGGCTACCTGGCCCTCTCGGTGGGGGGAGGCCTGGCTGCCGCCGCGCTGGGGCTCTACCTGGGCCGGGGCCGCACCGGACCCCGGACCCCGCGCGAAGGACCCCCGTCCACCCCGCCTGCACCCGGGAGCCACTCCACATGATCGACCTCACCGATCCGGGCCAGCTCTTCCTCCTCCTGGCCACCGGTGCGGCCGGGGCCGTGGCTCGTGTGTGGATCTCGGAGCGCCACCCTGCCGGGACCCTCGTGGTGAACGTGGCGGGCTCCCTGGCCGCCGGGGGCCTCCTGGGGTGGAGCCTCACCCAGCCCTCCGCCACCCTCTTCGCGCTCCTGTCCCTCGGGCTCCTGGGCGCCTTCACCACCTTCAGCACCTGGATGGTGGAGGTCGTCGACGCCTTTCAGGGGAC
Source organism: Gemmatimonadales bacterium (assembly GCA_007692505.1). Classification (GTDB taxonomy): domain Bacteria; phylum Gemmatimonadota; class Gemmatimonadetes; order Longimicrobiales; family Gaopeijiaceae; genus REBX01. Next base: position 4,491 of record REBX01000060.1, read on the forward strand.
CGGGGGGGAGGGCGGGCCCGCCCTCCCGCAGGCGCTTCGGCGGGCCATCCTCCCGGTGGTCCTGGGCGTGGGGGCAGCGGCCCTTGGCGTCACCACGGGCGTCGTCCTGGGAGAGGGGCTGGTGGCAGTTCCTCTTAGCTGAGGGCCACCAGAGTGCCAGTCCCGAAAGGAAACTCATCGTCGAGATCTGGCCAGCGGCAAGGCGCCACCTGCGTGAGTCAGGGAAATTTTACGAGAACGTGATAACAAGTTATTTGACAGCGAGGGCGGGTACGTGCTACATCGTACTCTCAAGTTGTTCCCCTCGTACCAAGGAGTCAGGAATGCCTCACTCACTGAAGCTGGGTCTGGGGGCCCTGTTCGTCACCCTCGTTGCATTGGGGTGTGACCTGAATTCGCCAATTTCCTTCGAAGAGAAGGCTCCCCCTGACGATTTTTCAGACCCCACATCTGTCGATATCCTGGCAGAGTCATCGGACAGTATTCCTTGGGTCAATGACTCACTGTCGTTTGAAGAAGAGGGGACGGTTTTTCGACTTGAACGAGAGTTTTTCGGGCAAGGCAGCGATACGACCGTGGTCGTGGACATATACAAGGATGGGGTGTTCCAGTATTCTTTGGCCGAGGTCGTAGCAGGGGGCCCCAAGAGAGCGCAATGATAACCCCCGACGGGCACTGGTCCATCATGTCCGAGAACGGTGATCTCCTGGAGAGCAGCCGTGATATTGAAGTTATCGAGCCTGATCCATGTGACGACGGGGGCGGTATAAATAGTGGCGATCCCAACATCTCTGGGCTTGGCGATGATGAGTGCGACAGTCAGCCGGGTGGGCCCACCCCGCTCGGAATCGAGCCCGACTGCGATGAAAAAATAATTGCAGCGAAGGTTTCGCGGAATATGTTTATTAGTGCCCTCGGAATTGGCTTTACTGGCAGCATTATTTCAGGTGGGACGCTGGGCAAGGCAGCCGGTGTAAGCATCGCCATTACCGGGTTGAGCTACAACATTGCTAGCTATCGGCGAGATACCTGTCTTGGTTTGATCGAACCTCCGCCGGAATTTCCCTGGAATGTCAGTTGCAAAGCATGCCTCTAGCAACGACCTAGGCCGTTGATAGACCACCGCGGATTGACGTCGAGCCCAAATCGACAACACGGAGCCCTGCATGCCGCAGACCTCTACCATCATCAAGGAATCCCCCGGGTCAGCGTTCAAGCCTTGGGTGTATCGTTTCGTGTTGATCCTCACCGGGAGTGCTGCACTCCTCTACTTCGGATTAGCGGCCTCTGAGCCACACTTCTTCACAGCCGGAATTCCTTTGGCGCTGGGCTGCTTCATTATGCTTCTGCTGGGCCAGAGGCGTTGGAGGGCCTTCAGCCATCGGCAGAGGGCCCTGGTGGGCTGCAGCCTGGTCTTGCTGATCACGATCCCGGAGGTGTTCGCTCAGACAGTCCTGATGGTCCAGAGCCACCTGGCCGTCACGCCGGTGGTGCTCCTCATCGGGGCCCTCGCCGTGGTCCAGTTTGGGGCCCGGGAGCTTTGGGCTGCGCACTGACCTCACCCCGCGTGTACGAGCGAAGCCGGATCCTGACTGCCCTGACCCTCCACGACCTGGCCTGGGGCTGGGAGCTCCTACGGCTGAATCCGTGATTGCGCGGATCCCCACGGTCGGGGAGGACTACCCCAGCCCTATGGGATCCTGCGCCTGATGCCGGATGTGCTCCTGGAAAAACCGGTCCTCATGAGCGGTCCCGGGCGGTTCAGACCTCGATTCGCCGGCTTCGGTAGACACGGATCCCATGACATGGGACCCCGACCCCGTGGTTGGCCAGTTTTCTGGCTGGACCCAGTCGCAGTTTGATGCTGCTATCAGCATCATCGAGCCCGGGGGAGACTTCAGCTTTGAGGACCGGCTGGCAAGGAACAACCCGGAGGCTCTCGGGAGGTACCTCGAAAAGCGGAAGACCTTTCGGGAACAGGTCACCGAACGCTCGGAGGTGCTGCTGGCCCCCTGTCCCTTGGGCGGAAACGACGATCAGGCGGCCATCAGCGCCGACTGCGACGACGGTGGCGGTGGTGGATTCTTCTGGGTAATGGGATTTGTCTTCGCCGAATTCGCCCCTGGGGACAACCTTGGGGGGCCTGACCAAGTGGAAGCAACATCTCAGTCCGACTCCCCCGTACAGGGAATCCACACCCACATCGCTCAGCCCCAGGTGTGGTACTTTGATGGCCAGGAGAATTCACTCGACTTCCAATATTCGCCCGTCGAACAGTCGCACGGGACCCTTTTCGGGCAAGGCTTTTACTCATTTGAGGCAGGATTGGCAGTGAACTGCCCTGAGGCGGTTGGCCAATCGGAGGAGACTTGGTTCGAGATCCGCTTCCCAACCGAATTTCAAATGGAAGCGATGAATATTGTGTATATGGACAACGACCAGGACAGCGCCGCATGTCCGACCATTCCGCCCCTCCCGGGATGAGGTGGCTGTTTGGCGGTGGATCTCTTGCTGCGGTATTCTTTCTGCTGCTTTTCCACCTTGCACCGACTGTGGCACAGGGTGACGGTGCCCATGGTGACCGGCCTCCATCCATTTGTCCAGTCCACGATGTCCTTGTGAATGACTTGGGCTTCGAACATATCGCCACCATTGATGAAGATGTGACGATTGCCCGAGCGGTTGGGCTGGACGATGAGAGAGTCATGATCGTGGGCTATCCTGCTCCCTACGCCCAGCTCATCGAAGACCTGCCTGCTCAGGGCAAGCTCCGCGTCTTCCTCACAGGGCCTGAGAGCAGAGGGGAGGTTCGGGAGATCCAGCCGCCCGAGCCCATGGGGCATCATGACCAGGCAGTGTTGGCCTCGGTCCCCGGGGGACGTGTTCTCCTCGTGGGAGGTGATGGTGGACGTAGCAGCCGTCCGGATCGAGCCCGGGTCGTGATCTGGGACACCGCTTCGGGCTGGTCCGACCCGGAGTGGATCTTTGACGGCCTCGATTTCCCCGTCGTCGACGTGACCTGGCCACACCTGGCCGTGGCTCGCTCTGACGAAGGGCACGTCGCCCTTGTGGCCGTCAGGCATTGGTACGAGGGGGCATTTGTCGAGATTATGGATCCCGACTACGGCGCCTGGAGTTCTGTTCAGCGGCCCGGGCAATCAGAAGGCGAGGGGCTTGCCCAAGACGCACGTGTATCGGCTGCCGAGGTCGACGGTCGCATCTGGCTCGCCTGGATGGAGCCAGCTCGGCATGCTGCTCTTGCGGCGAGAGACGGGAAGTACGACTACCGGCTTCGCCTCGGACCGTTGGAGGAGGTCCTCGCAGGAAAGCCACCGCGGAGCGACGTCTCGCTGGAGTACCGAGAGGGAATGATGCAGATCAACTCGGGGCCTGATGGGGGGATTGTGGTGGCCTCCATCGTCAATCCCGAGGGAGGTGCCTTCGGTTCGCTCGTCAGGGTCCGTGCTGCAGATCCGGACGGACGGGAGCTTTCACTTCAGGGCGAATGGGGTCCGGCCGAGGAAACAGAGTCGGCTGGAGGCAGCCGGACCACCTTCTTCGAGGTGGACATGATTGGGTCCAGGCCCGACGGGGGGCTCGTATTTCGGTTCGCGGCCTCCAATGGAATCGGGATCGGCATGATGGACCGGGAGGGGAATGTCCGAGTCCTGGCCACCGTCGACGAATGCGTGCCGGAGTCCGAGGAGCGCGGCGGCTGGCTGCGGAGCACCGGCTACGATTCCAGGGCGACTGTGACCCTCGGACTCGGAGACAGCCAGCCCATCCTCGTATACCGAGCCCCCCAGGTAGAACTCGAATGACGGGTGCGGAGAGAGCGAAGCCCGCGACCCCCACCCTGTCGTTCATCTGCGGCGCACTGTAGTTTCGGCCGATTCGGCCGGGCCTCGGCCCGGGCCCACCCTCCGGCCCCCTATCGTCCCGCCCCCCGCCCATGTCTTCCAACGAGTACGAGACCACCGCCTCCCGGGGGTGGTTCACCCGGTTCCTCGACTTCGTGGAGCGGATGGGGAACCTCCTCCCCCATCCCGTGACCCTCTTCGCCATGTTCGCGGTGGGAGTGGTGGCGGTGAGCGGGGTCCTGGGCGGACTCCTGAACGTCAGCGTCACGGACCCCCGGCCCGACGATGCACCGGGCCGGAGCCCCACGGGCGAGATCGAGGCCATCTCCCTCATGAACGGCGACGGCCTCCGCCGCATCGTGGAGGAGCTCGTCACGAACTTCACGGGCTTCGTGCCCCTGGGCACCGTGCTCGTGGCCCTCCTGGGCGTGGGTGTGGCCGAGAAGTCGGGGCTCCTCTCCGCCATGATCCGGGGCCTGGTCCTCAAGGCACCCCCCCGCCTGGTCACCGGGGCCGTGGTCTTTGCAGGGGTGATCTCGAACACGGCCTCGGAGATGGGCTACGTCGTCCTCATCCCCCTGGCCGCCATCATCTTCCACTCCCTGGGGCGGCACCCCTTCGCCGGCCTTGCCGCCGCCTTTGCCGGGGTCTCGGCCGGGTACAGCGCGAACCTCCTCATCGGCACCGTGGATCCCCTCCTGGCCGGGATCACCGAGGAGGCGGCCCAGCTCATCGACCCGGGCTACACGGTCCACCCTGCGGTGAACTGGTACTTCATGATTGCCAGCACCTTCCTGGTGACGGCCATCGGGTGGTGGGTCACGGACCGCATCGTGGAGCCCAAGCTGGGCAGCTACGACGACGACAACGCGGACTGGGACGCCATCGGGGAGACCTCCACGGATCCCCTCACCCGGGACGAAGTGCGGGGGCTGTGGGCCGCCGGTTTCGCCACCCTGTTCATGACGGGCCTCCTCCTCCTGGCCGTGGTCCCGGAGTGGGGCGTGCTCCGGAACCCCGAGACCCAGGACGTGCTGAACTCCCCCTTCCTCCGGGGAATGGTGGCGCTCATCTTCGTCTTCTTCCTGGTCCCGGGGTTCGTCTACGGCTGGGTCACCGGCACCATGCGCTCCGACCGGGACGTGGTGGAGGGCATGTCGGGGGCCATGTCCTCCATGGGGCTCTACATCGTCCTGGTCTTCTTCGCGGCGCAGTTCGTGGCCTTCTTCGGCTGGACGAACCTGGGGAGCATCACGGCGGTGGTGGGAGCCGACTTCCTGGAGCGGATCAACCTCACCGGGCCCCTGGTCTTCATCCCCTTCATCCTCATGTGCTGTCTGGTGAACCTGGCCCTGGGGAGCGCCTCGGCCCAGTGGGCCATCACGGCGCCCATCTTCGTGCCCATGCTCATGCTCATCGGGTATTCGCCCGAGGTCATCCAGGCCGCGTACCGCATCGGCGACTCCACCACGAACATCATCACCCCCATGATGAGCTACTTCGGGCTCATCCTGGCCTTC
>REBX01000142.1 GCA_007692505.1 Gemmatimonadales bacterium
GGTTCGGGCCCTGGCGCCCTTCCTCCGCTTCTCGGAGAACCCGTATCCGGTGATCCATGACGGCCGCATCGTCTGGGTCGTCGAGGGATTCACCAGCAGTCGCTTCTACCCGATCTCCGTCCGCCACTCCCTGGGGGGGCGGGACCGGATGAACTGGGTCCGGAACAGTGTGAAGGCCACCGTGGATGCGGTGACGGGGGAGACCCGATTCTACTCCGTCGATGCGGAGGACCCCCTGTTGGCGGCGTGGCGGCGGGCCTTCCCCGGCCTCGTGGAGGACCTGGACGCCATGCCTTCCGGGCTCCAGGAGCACCTCCGGTATTCCCGGTGGCTCATGGAGGTCCAGGCGGAGGTCCTCAAGCGTTACCACCAGACGGATCCCGACGAGTTCCACGCCCAGCAGTTCCGCTGGGAGGCCACCTCCCAGCTCTCCCAGGACATGGCGGAGACCACGTACCGCCCGGAGTACTCGCTCCTCTCCCTCCCGGGGGAGGATGCCGAGGAGTACACCCTCTCCACCGTCCTCGTCCCCCAGGGGAGGCTCGTGCTGGCCTCCTGGTTCGCGGCGAGGTGGGATCCCGAGACGGGTGGGCAGCTTCACCTGAGGGACATCTCCATCGACGACCAGGTCCCGGGGCCCCGGCAGGTGGAGATTCTGGTGGAGCAGGACCCCCTGATTGCGCAGCAGTTCTCGCTCTGGCGCCGGGGAGGTAGCCAGGTCTGGACGGGCCACCTCCACCTGGTGCCGGTGGGGGAGACCTTCGTGTACATGGAGCCCGTATTCCTGGCGGCCGAGGCGGCCCGGGCCATCCCGGAGATCCGACGGTACATCGTCAGCGATGGCCGGCGCATCGTCATGGAGTCGACCCTGGCCGAAGCCGTGGACGCCCTCAGGGCAGGGGAGGGGGCCGTCCTCGACCCCGAGGCGCTGGATGATCCGGATGCAATTCCGGACCCGCTGCCCGACCCGGACGCCGACCTGGTTCCCGACCCCGTCACGCCTCCGGTCCCCACTCCGGACCCGGGGGCTACCACGGAGGACGAGGCACTCCGGTTGCTCGAGGAGGCGGAGGGCCATCTCAGGGAAGGGAACTGGGAGGCCTTTGGCCGGGCCATGGAGGAGCTCAGGAGATTCCTCCAGGGGCGGAGGGATTCGCCGTCCTGATGGCGAGGCCGGGACCGGGGGGGCGGGGTCGCATCGGTTGATGGGGCGGCGGGCCCTCCCTACCTTCAACAGGCTGCGGGGCAGGCATCGGACTCCTTCGGTGCAGCCTGCGGCCAGGACCTGTCGCTCCCACGGGGCGCCGGTCCCACCGTCGAGGCCGGGCCCAAGGGGTCCTGCCTCCTCACCCGAACGCATCCAGAACAGGGACGGGAATGGATATCCACGAGTACCAGGCGAAAGAGCTCTTCCGGAACGCGGGAGTGCCGGTGCCCCCAGGCGAGGTCGTGACGACCCCCGAGGAGGCGGAGGCAGCGGCGGCATCCTTCGGCGGACAGGTGGTGGTCAAGGCACAGGTCCACACCGGCGGCCGAGGGAAGGCCGGAGGCGTGAAGCTCGCGTCCTCCCCGGAGGAGGCTCGTGCCCACGCGGAGAAGATCCTGGGCATGGACATCAAGGGCTTCACCGTGGAGAAGGTGCTCGTGACGCCGGCGGAGGACATCGAGACCGAGGCCTACGTGGGCGTACTCGTGGATCGGAGCACCCAGTCCCCGGTCTTCATGGTCTCGCCGGAGGGCGGCGTGGACATCGAGGAGGTGGCGGAGACGAACCCGGAGGCCATCCGGAAGGTGGCCATCGACCCCCGATATGGACTCCTGCCCCACCAGGCCTACGCCATGGCGGCCTTCCTCTACGACGAGCCGTCGCAGGTGAAGCAGGCCACGAAGATCATTGGACAGCTCCACGACGCGTTCACCGCGAACGCCTGCTCCCTGGCGGAGATCAACCCCCTCATCGTGACGCCGGCCGGCGAGGTGAAGGCCATCGATGCGAAGGTGAGCATCGACGAGAGCGGGCTCTTCCGGCTGCCCGAGGTGGAGGCTTACCGCGACCTGGATTCGGAGCCCGCTTCCGAGACGAAGGCCCGGGAGGCCGGACTCTCCTTCGTGAAGCTGGACGGGAACGTGGGCTGCTGCGTGAACGGAGCCGGGCTGGCCATGGCCACCATGGACCTCGTGAAGTACTACGGCGGCGAGCCTGCCAATTTCCTGGACATCGGCGGATCGTCGAACCCCGACAAGGTGGTCGCGGCGCTGGAGATCATCACGTCGGATCCGTCGGTGGAGGTCATCCTCTTCAACATCTTCGGAGGGATCACCCGCTGCGACGACGTCGCCAAGGGCATTGTCGAGGCGACGAAGCGGATCGACATCGAGACCCCCATCTTCATTCGTCTCACCGGGACGAACGAGACGGAGGCGCTGGAGATCCTGAAGGAGGCCGGTTTCTCGGCCTACACTTCCATGGACGAGGTCGTCGAGACCGCCGTCCAGCACGCCGCCAAGGCCTGATCACCCCGCGAGACGGAGAACAGAAACCACATGTCGATCTTCATTGACGACACCACCCGACTCGTCGTGCAGGGCATCACCGGCCGCGACGGATCGTTCCACACCCGCCAGATGGCGGCCTACGGCACGCAGGTCGTGGCCGGCGTCACGCCCGGCAAGGGCGGCCAGACGTTCGAGCTGGACGACGGGAGCCAGGTCCCCATCTTCGACACGGTGGAGGACGCCGTGGAGGAGACGGCGGCCAACGCATCGGTCATCTACGTGCCGCCGGCCTTCGCGGCCAGTGCCATCATGGAGGCGGCCGATGCGGGCATCGACTTCATCACCGCCATCACCGAGGGCGTCCCCGTCCAGGACATGGCGCGGGCCAACGCTTACGTGCTGGACTGCGGGGCCCGTCTCCTGGGGCCCAACTGCCCCGGTCTGATCTCTCCCGGGAAGGCCAAGGTGGGGATCATCCCCGCCCAGATCACCACGCCGGGTCCGGTGGGCGTCATTTCCCGCTCGGGCACCCTCACCTACGAGGCGGTGAACCAGCTGACCCAGGCCGGGATCGGCCAGACAACCTGCGTGGGCATCGGTGGGGACCCCATCATCGGGACGGACTTCATCGACTGCCTGGAGGCCTTCCAGGAAGATCCGGACACCGAGGCCATCGTCATGATCGGGGAGATCGGCGGGACCGACGAGCAGGATGCGGCCCGCTGGGTGAACCAGCACGTGGACGTGCCGGTCATCGGCTTCATCGCCGGACAGACCGCCCCTCCGGGTCGCCGGATGGGGCACGCCGGGGCCATCATCTCGGGCTCCGCCGGGACGGCGGAGGAGAAGATGAAGACCTTCGAGGAGAACGGGATTGCGGTGGCGAAGCGCCCCGTGGACATCCGGGACCTGGTGAAGGAGGCACTGGGCGTCTGACCGCCGGTCCCCTCGGGGGCAGGTGGTCAGGAAGCCCGGCCCATGAAGCTTGGAGACGCACTCCGGCCCGAGCGCATCGAGGTTCCCCTTCGGGCCACGGGCCCGGAGGGGGCCTGGCTCGCCCTTCATGCCCGGGTGGGTGGGGAGGGGGAGCCGGAGGCCGTATTGGACCACGCCCCATCTCCCCGCTCCCGGATCCGCATCGTGCGGAGTGGGGTGGGGGTGTCGGCGGCCCTGGGGATTTCTCCAGAGCCGCTGGCGGTCCCCGAGGACGAGCACGAGGAGGGGGAGAGCGGAACGGGTCCCCGGGTCCTCCTGCTGGTTCGGGTGGAGCCCGGCCGCAGGGGGGCAGAGGGACTTCCGGAGCGGGTGGGCCAGGTTCTGGCCCGTCCCGAGGTCGAGTCCCGCCTGCTCACGGCCAGCTGTCCGGAGGACGTGATGGGGGTTACTGAACTCCTCCTGGCCGAGCTGGTCCGTCCCCTCCGGGTGGGAGATGCCTACACCTCCCTCCCGTACCGCATTTATCCGGACACACCCCTCCCGGAGGTGGTGGGCCTCATGGCTCGGCGCGCTCTCTCTGCCGTACCGGTGGTGGACCGGGAGCTGCAGGTCCTGGGCGTGATCTCTGCAGGAGATGCCCTGAAGGAGGCGATCCAGGCCGGAGGCGGAGAACCTGCTCGCATGGGACACCTCACTGCCCGGGACGTCATGAGCCGTTCCGTCATGTGCGTTACGGAGGAGGAGGAACTCACCGATGCGGCGAGGACCATGGTCCATCGGGAAATGGACCAGTTGCCGGTGGTCCGTGAGGGACAGGTGGTTGGTTTCCTGACCCGAGATGCCGTCCTCCGTGCCCTCTTCGGAGACGAGGGGTCTCCATCCACCTGAGCCATTCCCGGGCACAGGCCGCGCTCCCCTGCCTTCCGGCTCGGGGGGCATCACTTTGAAACCCATGCTCCTCTGGAGTCTCAGCAAATGAATCAGACGCTCGCCATCATCAAGCCCGATGCCACCGGCGCCGGTCGTGCAGGGAAGATCATCGCCCACCTGGAGGAGAAGGGGTTCAAGGTCCGCGCCATGCGGATGACCCGACTCGACCAGAGGCAGGCCGAGGCTTTCTATGCGGTGCACCGGGAGCGGCCCTTCTTCGATTCGCTGGTTTCCTTCATGACGTCGGGGCCGGTGATCCCGATGGTTCTGGAGAAGGATGGTGCCGTGGCGGCGTTCCGGGAGGCCATTGGGGCCACCAATCCGGAGGAGGCGGCCGAGGGCACGGTTCGGAAGCTCTGGGCCGAGTCCATCGAGCGGAATGCCGTCCACGGGTCCGACTCCGACGAGAACGCACGTCAGGAGATCGGATTCTTCTTCTCGGACCAGGACCTGCTCTCCATCTGAGGCTCCCCCCGGGCCGGCAGGATGTTGTTTCCCCCGGCCCGGGGGGACAGTCCGTTCCAGCCCTCTCCGGGAGGCTGGAACCATTGACAGACCTCGAGGCCCGGGAATAACTTACACGTCTATGTTTCGGGTAAATCTTGCGGATCTGGACCGGAAAGGAGTCCGGACGGTGCAGGGGAGCATCCCTGCCGAATCCGACTTCTGGGACGGAGTGGACCCCAATCCCTTCGGGGACCTGGACGTCTCCCTCCAGCTGAGCGCGACTCCCACCGGACAGGTGGTGGCGCGAGGACGAGTGGTGGGCGAGTCCCACCACCAGTGCCGGAGGTGTCTTGCGGAGGTTGTGAATCCCGTGGACATCGACCTCACGCTGGTCTGGGCCGATCCGGAGGAGCTGGACACCGAGGGCGAGGACCCCGAGCTTCGGGCCCTGGATCCTTCCACGAACGAGCTGGATCTGGCGCCTGTGATCCGGGAGGAAGTCCTCCTGGCTGTGCCACGATACGTCCTGTGCGACCGGGACTGTCGGGGGCTCTGCCCCCGCTGCGGGATCGATCGGAACAAGGAAACCTGCGAATGCACGCTGGAGGAGCCGGATCCCCGATGGGACGCCCTCCGCAGTCTTCAAAACGAATAGAGGCAGAAGGCAATGGCCGTCCCGAAGAAGCGCACCTCCAAGCAGCGCAAGCGCAAGCGTCGGACTCACTACAAGGCCCAGCCGGTGGCCACGAACACCTGTAGTCGCTGCGGCGACCCCAAGCAGCCCCACAGGGTCTGTGGCAGCTGCGGCTACTACCGGAACGAGTCCGTCCTCGACGTCGAGCTGGACTGAGGAGCCCGGGGCGGTGCGTATCGCCCTTGATGCCCAGGGGACCGATCGGGCTCCCCAGCCCGAGATCGAGGGGGTGCTTTCCGCGCTCGCCTCCTGGTCGGGACCGCGTCCCGACATCGTTCTGGTAGGGGACCGGGCAGTCCTGGAACCTGCGCTTCTGGAGGTGGAGGATCGACCGGGTGCCGAGCACCTGGAGATCGTCCATGCGCCGGATCGCATCGATCCGGGCGAAGCGCCCGTCACCGCCGTGCGTCGCCGGAACGCTTCCTCCATCGTGGCTGGGATCCGCCTCCAGAAGGAGGGGGCGGTCGACGCGTTCATAAGCGCCGGCTCTACCGGCGCCGTCATGGCAGGTTCTCTCATCCACCTGCGCCCCCTCCCCGGCGTGGACCGCCCGGCCATCGGGACCCTCCTTCCCACGGCAGCCGGACCCACCCTCATGCTGGATGCAGGTGCCAACGTGGACTGTCGTGCCCGGCACCTGGAGCAGTTTGCCCACCTGGGTCACATCTACGCCCAGGACCTCATGGGACTGGATCGCCCCCGCATTGGACTCCTGAACATCGGCGAGGAGCCGGAGAAGGGAGATGAACTCGCCCTGGCCGCTCATGCTCGCCTGGCTGCCTCTCCCTCCATCCACTTCGTGGGGAACGTGGAGGGGCGGGACATCATCAGCGGTGCCTGCGATGTCCTGGTCTGCGATGGGTTCGTGGGTAACGTCCTCCTCAAGTTCTACGAGTCCGTCGCCGAATTCATCGTGGGGCTCCTCAGGAAGGAGGTGGCGGAGACCGGGAGCGAGATCGACGTCCGGGGTGCCTTCCGTGTCCTGGATTATGCCGAGTACGGTGGTGCCCCTCTTCTGGGCGTGAATGGAGTGACCATCATCTGCCACGGGTCGTCCACCTCTCGGGCCATCGAGAACGCCGTGGGCGTGGCCGCCCGCGCCGTCGCCAAGGGCATGGTGGGACATATCGCCCGGCAGCTTCCCGGACTCTCCGGTGAAGCGCCCGGTGATGGGGCCACCTCCTGAACCGGCCGAGTCCGGCCGCAGGCCAGTCATCCTTCCAGGGGTCAGAACCAAGGAGTGTCATTCCGTGAGTCTTGCTCTTCTCATGCCCGGTCAGGGCTCGCAGTTCGTGGGGATGGGGAAGGACCTGGCAGAGCGCTTTCCCCTAGCGGCCGAGACCTTCCGAGAAGCCGACGACCTCCTGGGCTTCGAGCTCTCACGCCTCATGTTCGAGGGGCCCGAGGACGAGCTGGTCCAGACCCGGAACGCCCAGCCCGCCATCCTGGTGCACTCCGTCGCGGTATCCCGTCTGGTGGCAGACGAGGTGAGCGGTGCCACCCTCGCCGCCGGGCACTCCCTCGGCGAGTTCTCTGCCTGGGTTGCCGCAGGTTCCCTCGGCCTCCGAGATGCCCTCCGCCTGGTGCGGCGCAGGGGCGAGCTCATGTTCGAGGCGGGGACGAACCGGCCCGGAACCATGGCTGCGGTGCTGGGCCTGGACGACGCAATGGTGGCGGAAGTCTGCAGGGACGCCTCTGCCGGCGCGGAGCGGGACGTGGTCGTCCCTGCCAATCTGAACGCCCGGGGTCAGGTCGTGGTCTCCGGCGACGTGACAGCGGTGCAGCGGGCTTCCGAAGCCCTCCGGGAAGCGGGAGCTCGCCGCGTGGTTCCCCTCAGCGTGTCGGGGGCCTTCCACTCAGCCCTCATGAAGACAGCGGAGGAGGGATTGCGGGTCGAGCTCGAGTCCGTGAAGTTCGGTCCGGCCCGCTTCCCTGTGGTCTCCAACGTGACCGCTCGGCCCGTCCGTGAGTCCTCGGAGGCTCCGGAGTTGCTGGTCCGCCAGCTCACCTCGCCGGTGAGGTGGGCGGAGTCCGTGGCCGTGATGACCGCCGAAGGAGTGGACTCCTTCCTGGAACTCGGCCCCGGAAACGTGCTCTCGGGGCTCAACCGCAGGAACGCACGAGGCGTCGCCACCCGCTCTCTTGGTACGGCCGACGAGATCGAGGCATTCCTCGCCGAGGAGAATTCATGATGTCGAACGAGTTCGAGGGAAATGTCGCCCTGGTCACGGGAGGGTCCCGTGGAATCGGCCGGGCCATCGCCGGTGAGCTGGCTGCAGGTGGAGCCAAGGTGGCCATCCTTGGGCGCGACGGAGATGCCGCCGCCGAGGCCGCATCCAACCTGCCCGGGTCGGGCCATGGCGGATGGTCCTGCGACGTGGCCGACTCGGAAGCGGTGAACAGCCAGGTGAAGGCCGTGGAGTCGGCCCTCGGACCTGTGGGTATTCTCGTGAACAACGCCGGGCTCACGCGGGACAATGTCCTCATGAGGCTCAAGGACGAGGACTGGGAGCTGGTCATGGACGTGAACCTGAAGGGGGCGTTCAACACGACGAGGGCCCTCACCCGGGGGATGATGAAGCGCCGAAGCGGTGTGATCATCAACATCACGTCCGTGGTGGGACTTACCGGCAACGCAGGGCAGTCGAACTACGCGGCCTCCAAGGCCGGGATGGTGGGCTTCACCAAGAGTGTGGCCCGGGAGCTGGCATCCAGAGGCGTCCGCTGCAATGCAGTAGCCCCTGGCTACATCGAAACGGACATGACGGATGCCCTGGACGAAGGACAGCAGGAGGCCCTCCGGTCCCGGATTCCCCTGGGACGTTTCGGGGCGCCGGAGGATGTGGCGGAGGTGGTCAGGTTTCTCGCGGGCCCGTCCGCTCGCTACATTACCGGGCAGGTTCTTGCGGTAGATGGAGGGATGGTCATCTGACCGACCCCGACAGGGCCCGCAGGTGAAGGACATTCGGTACAAACTGCAATTCACAACTGATACGAGGCACAGGAATGGCGGAGAACATCGAAACGCGCGTCCGGGAGATCATCGTGAACGAGCTGGGCGTTGAGGCGGACAAGGTTGCCGCCGACGCATCCTTCGTGGAGGACCTGGGAGCGGACTCCCTGGACACCGTGGAGCTCGTCATGGCCTTCGAGGAGGAGTTCGGCATCGACATCCCCGACGAGGACGCCGAGCAGATGCGGACCGTCGGTGATGCGGTCGACTACCTGACGAAGAACGCCCAGTCCTGAGGGACCTGCGCGCTCCGGGGCTTCCGAAGACGAGCCCTGCGGACATCCGGACCGGAATGGGAGGCGGAAATGGCTGAGTCCAGGCGCAGGCGGGTCGTGGTCACCGGCATCGGGCTTGTCACGCCGGTGGGCATCGGTGTGGACACCGCCTGGAAGGCCCTGCAGGACGGCGTGTCCGGTGGGGATACGATCCAGAGCTTCGAGGTGAACGATTCGTATCCGACGCGGATCGCCTGTGAGGTGAAGGGATTCGATCCTTCCGATGTCCTCGACCCGAAGGAGATTCGCCGGTTCGACCGTTTCGCCCAGTTCGCGCTGGTTGCGGCGGACGAGGCCATGAAGCATGCCGGTCTGTCGGGAGCCCCGGAGGGTGTGGACCCCACGCGATTCGGAGTCATCTTCGGCTCCGGCATCGGTGGGATCGCCACGTTCGAGGAGCAGTGCCGGGTCCTCCTGGAGCGGGGTCCCGGGCGGGTCAGCCCGTTCTTCGTTCCAATGTTCATCCCGGACATCGCACCCGGCCTCGTTTCCATCCGATATGGAGCCAAGGGCGCCAACTATACCACCGTCTCCGCCTGCGCTTCGTCGGCGCATGCCATCGGCGATGCATTCCGGAGCATCGAGCGGGGCGACATCGATGCCTGCATTGCCGGTGGTACCGAGGCGACCATCACCCGGCTCACCATGGCCGGGTTCGCGGCCATGAAGGCCATGTCCACCCGAAACGATGATCCAAAGGGGGCCAGTCGTCCCTTCGATGCCGGGCGGGATGGGTTCGTCATGGGGGAGGGAGCCGGCGTCCTCATCCTGGAGTCGGAGGACGTGGCCCTCGCCCGTGGTGCGACGATCCTTGGAGAGGTGGCGGGATACGGCCTGTCGGCCGATGCCTACCACATCACCGCGCCCGCACCCGATGGTGAGGGTGCGCAGTCCGCCATGAGGATGGCCCTGGAGGACGCCGGTGCCGACCCGTCGGAGGTGGACTACGTGAACGCGCACGGGACCTCCACCCCCCACAACGACCGCTCGGAGACGGCTGCCATCCGTTCGGTGCTGGGATCCCGAGCAGACCAGGTCGTGGTGGGGTCCA
>REBX01000185.1 GCA_007692505.1 Gemmatimonadales bacterium
ACGCCATCATCCAGGACGAGCTGGCCCACGCCAACATCGCCTACCGCCTCCTGGAGGACCTCGGCGTCTCCAAGAACCACCTGGTCTACGAGCGGGCCCCCCACGAGTTCAAGCACCCCTACGGCTTCGACCAGCCCCTGGACAACTGGGCCGAGCTGGTGGTGGCCAACGGCTTCTACGACCGGGCCGGGATCACCCTCCTCTCCGACGTCTTCCGAAACACCTCGTACGGCCCCCTCAAGCGGGCCCTGGTGAAGATCGACATGGAGGAGACCTTCCACCTGCGCCACGGCGAGGTCTGGATGCGTCGCCTGGCCAAGGCCGGGGGGGAGGCCCGCGAGCTCCTGCAGCGGGCCGTGGACTGGATGTTCCCCATGACCATCGAGTGGTTCGGCCTCCCCGACGACCTCAAGAGGCACTCGGGCCAGCTGGACTACCGCCTGAAGGGAATGACGAACGACGAGCTCCGACAGGCGTGGATGGACGCCACCGTCCCGCTCTGCAAGAAGCTGGAGCTGGACATCCCGGCCCACTGGAGCGAGGAGACCGGCCGGTACGAGCTGGACTACCCCTTCCCCTGCCGCTACGACGCGGAGGCCAAGCACTGGCTCTTCGACGAGGGGCAGATCTCCTGGGAGGAGGTGTTCACGCGCTGGAAGGGCAGGGGCCCCATGAACGAGGAGTTCGTGGAGTCGGTTCGGCGCTCCCGGAACGAGGTGACGGCATGGCTGAACTGACCCGGCCCCGCCCTGCCCGCGGCACCCACTCCGCCTCCCGAGCCGGGTCCCCGGCCGACGGCGGCACCCGGCTCCCCACCGTGGGACCCGGAGTGCCCGGCCACGTCCTCTCCCACGCGTCCGGGGGGCGGGACCAGTGGTCCGACCCCATGGAGACCCCGCCGGCAGACCCGGAGCAGGGGCTCCTGGACTGCCTGGGCGAGGTGCTGGACCCCGAGCTCCCCATCTCCCTGGTGGACCTGGGGCTCATCTACGCCGCCCGCCTGGACGACGACGGAACGGCCCGCATCGACCTGACCTTCACGGCCACGGCGTGCCCCTGCATGGCCTTCATCCGGGAAGACATCACGGACCGGCTGGAGCAGGAGCCCTGGGTGGAGTCGGTGGCCATCCGGGAGGTCTGGGACCCGCCCTGGACCCGGGACCGGATCACGGAGCGCGGGCGCCGACAGCTCGGCGAACTCGGAGTGGGAGTGTGACCATGGAGGAAATCGTCTTCGACGTGTTCGCCCGGAAGAGCCGGGGGGACCCCCTGAGCCACATCGGCTACCTCTCCGCACCCGACGCCGCCATGGCCCGGGTCTACGCCTGGAAGACGTACGACGAGGAGAACTGGTTCGAGATGTGCATCGTGCCCCGCTCCGCCATCATCCCGGTGAACCGGGAGGACGGTCCGTTTGCCGCCAACGCCCTCGTCCCCGCCGGGGGAGGGTCCCCATGACCGGCGCCGAGGCGCTGTCCGGCGGCCCCCCTGCCGGCGATCCCGACCTGACGAGCCCCGGGCTGGAGGGATCCCCGGACGCCCTCCGGGCGGCCATGGGGAGGCTCCTCCTGACCCTGGCGGACACGAAACGGATCCTGGGGCTCCGGTACTCGGACTGGCTCCTGGGCGCCCCGGCCATCGAGGCCGGGATCGCCGCCTCCTCCATGGCGCAGGACGAGTGGGGCCACGCCCGGCTCCTCTACGCCACCCTGGGTGACTTCGGGGAGGACCCCCGGGTCCTGGAGCACGAGCGGGACGCCGCGAACTGGACGTCCCTGGAGGTCCTGGACGGCCCCTTCGAGGACTGGGCCCAGTTCGTGGGCCGGAGCCTGGTGGTGGATGCCGCTCTGGCCATCGCGCTGGAGGGGCTCAAGGCCGGGCTCTACGCCCCCATCGACGGGCGGCTTGCCAAGATGCTCGCCGAGGAGGAGTTCCACCGGTCCCTCCTGGAGGCCTGGTGCACCCGGCTGGCATCGGGGAGCACCGAGGCCCGGGGCCGCCTGGGCGCCGCCATCACCGGCGCCTTTCCCGCCGCCCTGCGGTGGGTGGGGCCCGGAGATGGCCCCCATGCCCGCCTCCGGGAGGCCGGCCTCACCTCCGGCGCCCCGACGCTCCGAGCGGCCCTGGTGGGTCGGGTCCGCCCTTTCGTCCGCTCCCTGGGACTGGACCTCCCCGGCCCCGCCTCCCTGGACGACGACTGGGACGGCACCCGGGCCCGGGGCGCAGGGCAGCCCGACGACGACGTGGTGGAGCGGGCCCGGGGCGACCGGAACCGGGCCCTCTTCGTGGAGTGAGCCCGCCTCCGGGCCGCCCCCTTCCATGAACTCCCCGAATTCGCCTGATTCCTCCCTTCCCGGAGGACTCCCCGACCACCCGACCTGCCCCTTCTGCAAGGGGCGGGAGACGGAGGTGCACTCCATCTTCGGCGCCCACGCGTCGGTGAGCACCTACTGGTGTCGGTCGTGCCGGAGTCCGTTCGAGTTCATGAAGTGGGGCCGGAGTGCGCCGGGCACCGCCGAGCCCCCCCACCCCGAGGAGGAGGGGGACGGATGACGAAGAGGCTGGAGGAGTTCAGGGAGTGGCGGGAGAAGATGAATGCCCGGATCCTGGAGGCGGAAAACCTGGAGGTCCGGCGTTTCTTTGCCCTGGACTCCCGGGTCTACGAGGACGGCCGCCTGGACACCCGGACGAAGGAGCTCCTGGGGCTCGTGTCGTCGCTGGTGCTCCGCTGCGACGACTGCATCGCGTACCACATGATCCGGTGCCGCCAGGTGGGCTGGGAGCCCGACGAGCTCATGGAGGCCCTCTCGGTGGGCCTCGTGGTGGGCGGCTCCATCGTGATCCCCCACATGCGCCGGGCCGTGGAGCTCATGGACGAGCTGGACGACCCCGGGGCGGAGGCATCGGACCCGCCAGATGGAGGTCCGTGAGGAAGTCGGCCAGGGGCTGGGCCATTTCCCGGGTGTGCCGGGCCAGGAACCGGGCCACCAGGTCCCGGGCCGGGGGGGGAGGGCGCATCTCGTCGCCACCGCCCTGCTCCCGCAGGTGGGCGGCCGCCGCGGCCCCCAGGGCCAGGTCCGATCCCTCTGCCGCCCCGTGGTACTCCCGGTAGCGGTTGGCAATTCGCTGCTCGAAGATGGCGATCTCGCCGGGCGAGCTGCCCAGGCGCCCCAGGTCCTGGAAGATGGCGTCGTGGAAGGCGTCCAGGATGTGGCGGACCTCCAGGGGGTCCATTCGGTCGCCCAGGCCCAGCTGAACGGCCCGGGTGTGAGCCCACAGGTGCAGGATGAGGAACTCGTCGGCGGCCCGCTCCGGCGGCAGGCCGTCGTCGAACCGGACCCCGGCCAGCGACAGGAGCCGGATGATGGTGGGGTCGGAGAGGGCCTCGCCGAAGTTCTCCCAGACCAGGTGGGCCATGTGCTCACCCAGTTCGGGCGCCGTCATGGGCACACCGGGCCCCGGGTCGCCCAGGGCAGAAGTGACATCCGGGTCGGGAACCTGGTTCCGGGAACGGGAGGTCATGGGCGTCGGCAAAGGAGGAGTGAGAGCCGGTGGCCGGGAACTCTCGGGGGCAAGCGGAGACTAACACACTGCCGTCGGGACCACCTGACCCAATACTCAACCGGGAGAGCCAGGGAGCAAGGCTTCCCTGCCCTCCCCCCACTGCGGACGACAGCGAGATGAAGCTTCCCATTCCCGTCGTTGCCCTCCTCGCCCTGGCGGCCCTCGCCCTGGGAGGATGTGCCGGACCCGCCATGATCGAGCCCCCTCGCTCCATCATCATCTTCTCCGGGGCCCGGATCCAGGCCGACCACGAGGAGATGGACCGCATCGACCAGTGGCTCCGTGACCAGCAGGAGTACCTGGAGCGGAACCGGGGTGTGGTGCGGGTCCTGGCCGTGGAGGAGCCCGTCTACCCCTGGGAGACGCTGGAAGGATCCGCAGATTCCCTCATCCTGGCCCGGGACCGCAACGCCCTGGACGTGGAGGCCCCCTTCCAGACGTACGGCTTCCTGCGTCTCATCCAGTACCGACAGTACCAGGGAGAGGACGGGCCGGGGTTCGAGGACTGGCTCCCCGACGCGGCGGGGCTGGATGGCTTCGAGCTGGAGATGGAAATCGTGGACCGGCTGGCCGACGTCTGGCTCCTGGGGCGCTCCGTCTATGACACCGCACCCCACGAGCCCCTGGACGAACTCATATACGCCCGTGATGGAGGCTTCCTCCGGGAGTACGTCCTGGTCACCCAGCAGCACCGTTTTCCCGACGAGCACGACGCCCATTTCGAGGCGAACCCCGAGCGCCAGGAAGCCTTCCACGACTGGTTCCGGGAGACCTTCGAACGCGACGGACCGGGCTTCATCGGGAACCGGGGCGCCATGGACGACATCCTGGACGACCTGGACGATCCCGGCAACGGCGACGGCAATGGGGATGGCGTAACCGCTGCCGAGGCGTCCCGGGCCGATCCCACCCTCCGATGAGCCCCGCCCCCCCGGCCTCCGGGGTCAGGACCCCGTGACCTCCCACTGGAGGTCGATGGAAGGGCCGTCCTCGCCCTCCTCCTCCACCAGGACGTCCACCCGCCCGGTGTCCCGGATCCGCTTGTCGGAGACCTTCCCGCCCATGAGGGGGAAGCTCAGGACCCGGAAGTCCCGGGACTCGCCCCGGGGCCCCTTCGCCGAGAGGCGAGCTCCCTTCAGCTGCTTCACGGACGGCGCCTCGCCCTCCAGAAGTCGCAGCCGGAGGATCCGCCCACCATGGGGATGATCCAGTGCGTCGATCACCTTGAGGCGCGTCTGTCCCGTCGTCGTCATGTCCGCTACCCTGTGTGGCTGATGGGGGAGGACCACCCTCCCGGGGCCGGTCGACCTGCGGCCGGACCGCCCCGCCAAAACTCGACCCTCCGCCCATGAGCGTCAACGCACCGGACCCCGCCTCCCTGGCCCTCACCCCCGACGAGATGCGGGCCCTGGGCTACCAGGCGGTGGACGCCCTGGTGGAGCGCTGGACGGGTCTGGAGGACGCCCCACCCCTCTCCGGGGCCTCCCGGGCCGAGCTGGACGAGCGCCTGGCCCACCTGGCCCCGCCGCCGGAGGAGGGCCGGGACCCCGCCCGGGTCCTGGAGGAGGCCGTGGGCCAGATCCTCCCCCTGGCCGCCCGGGTGGACCATCCCCGCTTCTGGGCGTACGTCCCGTCGGCGCCCACCTGGCCCTCCGTGGTCGCCGACTTCCTGGTGGCGGGCCACAACGTCTTCCAGGGCACCTGGCAGGGCTCCGCCGGGCCCTCCTGGGTCGAGCTCCAGGTGGTGGAGTGGTTCCGCCAGTGGATCCGGATGCCCGAGGGTTCCGGTGGCGTGTTCACCTCCGGCGGCTCCATGGCCAACTTCCTCGCCGTGGTCACCGCCCTCCACGCTGCAGGCCGCCCTGCCCGCCCCGCCGTCTACATGTCGGACCAGGCCCACTCCTCCCTGGCCCGCGCCGCCCGGGCCGCCGGCATTGCCCCCGAGTGCATCCGGATCCTCCCCACCGGACCGGACCTCCTCCTGGACCCCCAGGCCGTGGACGCCGCCCTCACAGCCGATCGCCAGGCAGGGCTCCACCCCGTCCTGGTCTGTGCCAACGGGGGCGCCACGAACACGGGCCGGGTCGACCCCCTCCGGTCCCTGGTCCAGCTGGCCCGGCACCACGGCGTCCGCTGCCACGTGGATGCGGCCTTCGGCGGGTTCGCCGCGCTGGTCCCCGAAGGTCGCCAGGCCCTCGACGGGCTCGGCGGCGCCGACTCCATCACCCTGGATCCCCACAAGTGGCTCTTCCAGCCCTTCGAGTGCGGCTGTCTCATGGTCCGCGACATCCCGGCGCTGGAGGCGGCCTTCGCTGCCGAGGCGGACTACCTGCAGGACACCGAGCTGGGCCGGGAGCAGGTGAACTTCGGCGCCCGCGGGCTCCAGCTCACCCGGCAGGCCCGGGCCCTCAAGGTCTGGATGAGCGTGCGGACCTTCGGCACCGAGGCCATCCGGGATGCGGTGGGGCGGGGGATGGAGATGGCGCACCGGGCTGAATCCATGATCCGGGCACGCCCCGACCTCCAGCTCCTCTCGCCGGCCACACTGGGAATCGTGGCGTGGCGGTGCCGACCGCCGCAGGTGCCTGCAGGGCAGCTGGATGCGCTGAACCGGGCCGTCCAGGCCGCGGTGGTGGACGGAGGGCACGCCATGATCTCGTCCACCCGGCTGGGAGGCGAATACGCACTCCGGTTCTGTTTCGTGAACCCCCGGGTCCGCGCCACCGACGTGGAGGCGGTCCTGGACCGGGCTGTGGAGCTGGCCCGGGCGGAGGGCCCATGAGCGAGGGGCCCATGAGGGGAGGCCCCGGGGGAGCAGGTCCCGGAGGCGAGGGCCCCATGAATGGCGGCCCCCCCGACCTCCCCCCACCGGAGGCCCGGCGCGCGGCTTCCCGACTCGCCATGGCCGGCGCGCTCCTCACCGGGCTCATGGTGGTCGTCTTCGCCACCTCCACGCCCCTGGAGTTCCCCGACGTATTCGTCCTCCCGGTCCTCCTGGTGGGTCTTCCCATCCTGGCGCTGGCCCAGCTCCCCATCATGGAGGGCACCCTCCTGGAGCGGGGTCCGGTGTACGTGGGCTCCATCGCCACCATCACGGCCATGGGGCTGGCGTCGCTGGCCGTGGGCCTCTGGAGCGTGGGGCCCGAGGCCATGGGCCTGGTCTCCCTCCCGTTGGACGCCTTCCTCCTGTGGACCCTGGGCACCTTCGTCGCCGCCCTCCTGGCCAGCGCGGCCCTGATCCCCGCCGACCGGGCCTTCCACGGGGGGACCCACCCACTGGTCCTCCAGCTCCTCCCCCGGACCCGCCGGGAGAAGGGGCTCTTCGGGGTCCTCTCCCTGGCCGCCGGCTTCGGGGAGGAGATGGCGTACCGGGGCTACGTCCTGGCCGTCCTCCTCCTCCTGGTGGACCAGCCCTGGCTCGCCCTCCTGGTCTCCTCGGTGAGCTTCGGGGTCCTCCACGCGTACCAGGGATCGGTGGGAATCGTCCGCACCGGACTCATGGGCATCGTGCTGGGCGTGCCCGTCCTGGCAACGGGGAGCCTCTGGCCCTCCATGGCCGCACATGCGATGGTGGACCTGTTCGCCGGCTTCGTCCAGGGTCCCAGGATCCTGAAGAAGGCCGGCGCCTCCACCGACGACTTCTCCGCCCCACCCCCTGCCCCATGAAACTCGACTTCGCCTTCGTCGCCGATGCCGCCACCGTCCAGCCCGGGGGCAAGATCAACGTCCTGGGCGTCTTCGACCGGATCCGGGTCCCGGAATTCCCCACCCGGCATGCCCGGATCGCCCTGGTCATGCGGCTGGCCACCTCCGGGCCCGACGCCGGGGAGCACTCGGCGGTGATCCGCCTCATGGGCCCGGAGGGCGAGAAGGTCCTGTCCCTGGACGGGAACCTCCGGGTGGGCCCGGCCTCCGACCCCACCTCCGTGACCCGGATCCCCCACATCCTGAACCTGGACCGGGTCGTCTTCAAGACCCCCGGCCAGTACGCCTTCGAGATCGAGATCGACGGCGAGCTGGCGGGCTCCGTGCCCCTCATCCTGGAGGAGCGGAAGGACCCCCGGAGCCGGGGGGGCGGCGCCCCGGGAAGCGGCCCGGGCCAGGGCCCCGAAGGCGTCCCCATCGTCTTCGCCCCCGACGGCCCCGCCCGGGCATGATCCGGGTCGGGGCGCTCTACGTCCATCCCCTGAAGGGCGCCGCCGGGATCCGGGTGCCCCGCTGGCCCCTGGATGCCTTCGGGCCCCGGCTGGACCGGCGGTGGATGATCGTGGACGAACACGGGACCTTCGTGTCGCAGCGGAGCACCCCCGCGCTGGCCCGGATCCGCACGTCCCTGGAGGATGACGCCCTGGTCCTGGAGGCCGAGGGGCAGACGCTGGCCCTCCCCCTGGAGGGGCCCTCCCGGTCCGGGGCCGGGCTCCGGGCCCGCACCGTGGACATCTGGGGGGACGGGGTGGAGGCCCTTCCGGCCACGGACCCGCCGGGGGTGGGTGACCGCTGGATCTCCCGGGTCCTGGGCCGACCCCTCCACGTGGTGCGCATGCCCGACGACGCCCGGCGGCCCGTGCCCGTGCCTCCCGAGGGTCCCCTGGAGGGCCCCGGTGCCGACGGGACGCCGCCCCGGGTGTCCTTCGCCGACGGCTATCCCCTCCTGGTGGTCTCGGAGGCCTCGCTGAACGAGCTGAACCGGCGCCTCCGGGACGCCGGCGAGTCCCCCGTGCCCATGGACCGCTTCCGACCCAACGTGGTGGTGACGGGCACCCCTCCCCATGACGAGGACACCTGGCGGGACTTCAACGTGGGCCCCGTTCCCTTCCGGGGCCTCAAGGGATGCGCCCGCTGCTCCGTGACCACGGTGGACCAGGCCACGGGGGAGACCTCTTCCGAGCCCCTCCGCACGCTGGCCACATATCGCCGGGGACCGGGGCCGGAGGGGAAGGTCTGGTTCGGCCAGAACGCCGTGCACCTGGAGCTGGGCGAGCTTGCCGAGGGAATGGCGGTGGAGGTCCGGCGCCGCGGTCCCCCCATGGGCCCTCCGGCCTCTCCGGGATGAGGGGACCGTTCCTCCGGGCCCTCCTTCGGCGCAGGGGAAACCCGAAACCTTTTCCTCCGGCGCCGGTACCTGCAGATAGGACCGTTCCGAGTCCCGCCCTCCCGGCCGCATGGCCACGGGCGGGACCCCTTCCCGGGCAGATCGTCTGCCTGGGCGGACCGGGTCCCCGGGCCGGAGCCAGCCATGATTCTCTCCTGCAACTTCGAGGAAGTTCGCGCCCTCGACCGGGGCGCCCACGCCTACCTTGCCGAGACCGCCGACCAGACGGTGTCCGTCGTGCCCGGCGTGTCCGCCCCCCCGTCCGTCTCCGTGGCCCGAGAGGCCGTGGCCCTGGTGGCCCGGGAGTTCGAGGGAGACATGAGCTTTTCCACCCTGGGCGAGCAGATGCAGGCGGAACGAGGTGTGGAGGCCATCGTGGAGCAGCTCCACTCCGAGATGACGGATGCCATCCTGGACCTCCACCCCGCCTCGGAGGACGCCGTGGCCGCCTACTTCGACTACGCCCATGCCCTGGGCGTATTGGGCCGGCTTCGGGAGCTGGGGCGGGAGATGCGCTCCATCCTGGAGGTGGTCATGGGCCGGGACCCGGGCCCCGAGGCCCTCCACTCGTTCCACTTCCCGGACTGAGCTCTCCGCTGATCCCCGCCCGCCGGGCAAGCCCGTCCGCCGGGACCCACCGCCGGCCCCCTCGAGCGATCTCCCTCCCCCCCAATCGAGTCTGCGCCTGCCCATGTCCGACACCCGCCTCAACGCCCTCAGGAACCTCCTGGAAAAGCGCCCCGACGACCCCAGGGCCCTCTTCGGCCTGGCCCTGGAGCACCTGAACCGGGGCGAGACGGAGTCCGGGGTGGTGCATCTGCGGCGCTACCTGGAGGTCACCGACGACGAGGGGAACGCCTGGGGCCGCCTCGCCGAGGCCCTGGAGGAGCTGGGCCACACCGACGAGGCCCTGGAGGCCTGGCGCACCGGCATCGCAGCTTCGGAACGGCACGGCCATCCCACCATGGCAGAGGAATTCCGCGAAGAGCTCCGGGAGCGCGGAGAGGAGCCCTGACTCCGGGCCTGTCGGCCTGCAGCTCCCCCTCCCCCGCCAGCGCCCCGCCCCCGCATCCCCTGTTCTCACCAGCGCCCCGGACCGCCCCCGCAGCTCTGTTCCCACCAGTGCCCCGAGCACCTGCCCCCCGACACCCCCACCGGCGAGCCCGTCCGCATCCAGC
>REBX01000189.1 GCA_007692505.1 Gemmatimonadales bacterium
AGGAGGGGGGACAGGATCGCCGAATTCCCCTCCTTCCGGAGGACGCGCAGGTCCACCACCTGGACCGGGGGCAGGGGACGGTTGCCCACACGCCGTGGGAGGGAGAGCCACCGGAACTTCCCCGCCTCCACGTTCTGCCAGCTCTCCAGGGAGGGGGTCGCACTCCCGAGCACACAGACCGCTCCTGTCATCCTGGCCCGGAGGACGGCCAGGTCCCGGGCATGGTATCTTGGGGTCTCGGACTGCTTGTACGACCCGTCGTGCTCCTCGTCCACCACAATGACGCCCAGTTCGGGCAGGGGAGCAAAGAGGGCCGAACGGGCCCCCACCACGATGCGCTTCTCCCCGGAGGCCAGCTGGCGCCACTGGTCCCACCTCTCCCCGTCGGACAGCCCCGAGTGGAGGACGGCCACCCGGTCCCCGAAGCGATCCCGGAAGCGTCCCACGGTCTGTGGGGTCAGGGCGATCTCGGGCACCAGGACGATGGCGGTCCTCCCCCGGGCCTCCACAGCCTCCTGCAGGAGCTCGATGTAGACCCGGGTCTTCCCGGAGCCGGTGACCCCGTGGAGGAGGAAGGGGCGCGGCCGGGCCTCGTCCAGTGCGGCCCTGAGCTCTCGGACCGCCGTTTCCTGGTCGGGCGTGAGGGCAGGAGGTGGCCCGCCTCCTGGCGGACCTCCATCCTCTCCCCCCTCCTCCGACGGGTCCCCGGCGAAGGGGTCCCGCATGACCTCGCGGTCTGCCAACTCCACGAGCCCCTTCTCCTCGAGGCCCGAAACCACCGACCGGGAGAACCCATCGGCGGACTGGAG
Organism: Gemmatimonadales bacterium; assembly: GCA_007692505.1. Taxonomy (GTDB): domain Bacteria; phylum Gemmatimonadota; class Gemmatimonadetes; order Longimicrobiales; family Gaopeijiaceae; genus REBX01. The sequence goes on from REBX01000189.1 coordinate 810, forward strand.
GACACCCAGCTCACGGGACCCACCCGATGCCACCAGGAGCTCGAAGCACTCCCGCTGCCTCCGTGCCCGGCCGAAGATCTCGTCGCGGCGGGCCAGGTCCTCCAGCCAATCCAGCACCTGGACGACCCGCCGCGTCCGCACTGGCGGGGCCGGGGGAGGCAGAATCTCCCGGTGCACGAGCCCCCGACCCTCCAACTCCAGGAGCCCCGGCCGCGGTGATCGGCCCAGTGCCTGTCGGAGTGCACCCAACGGGACCTCCTCCCCTTCCATCCGACCCAGGGCCGCCAGCACGGCACGGGCCGGAGGGGAAAGGGCGTCCAACTCCTGCGGAGGCACTCCCAGGGGGCCGGGAGCCAGGAGGCGGGTCCCCCCCTCGGTGAGGGACACCCGTTCCCGCCCGGGCTCGGAGAGGACGGAGGGGAGCATGGACCGGAGCACCTGGCCCGGAGGCGCCACGTAATATCGGGACATCCACCGTGCCAGCTCCAGAAGGTCCGGACGCACCAGGGGCACCCGGTCCAGGGCCTCGTCCACGCTCCGGAGTCGATGCTCCGAGGGGACTCCCGGGCCCAGGACCCAGCCGGTGAGGCGCCGGGCGCCGAAGGGGACCACCACCCGGACCCCGGGGCTGGGCGGGTCTCCCTGCTCCTCGGGCCACCGATAGGTGAAGCTGCCCTGCAGGGGCAGGGGGAGAGCCACCTCCAGGAGGGCATGGGCCACGAACTCCTCCTCAACCTGCCGGGAGAACCAGCAACTCTTCCTGGATCTCGTCGGGGGTGACCACCGGCCCCTCCGCATCGCTCCAGTACACGTTGACCTCCGAGCGGACCCCGATCTCGCCGGGGATGTAGACGCCGGGCTCGATGGAGAACCCGGTCCCCGGGAGGATCAGGCGGGTGTCACGGGTCTCCAGGTCGTCCAGGTTCGGCCCCGACCCGTGGAGCCGTTCGTCGATGGAGTGTCCGAGCCGATGGACGAACCACGGCCCGAACCCTCGGGCGTCCAGCACGTCCCGGGCCTTCCGGTCCACCTCGTGGCCCCGGATCTCGGCCCCCTCCCGGTGACGCCGGAAGAGGAGGTCCAGGGCAGCATCCCGGGCCTCCAGCACCGCCGTCCAGACCTCCATGGAGCGGTCGTCGGGGGCATCGCCAATCCACGCCATCCAGGTCTGGTCTGCCGGGATCCCCCCGGGCTCCGTCCCCCAGAGGTCCACCAGGACCAGGGAGCCCGCGTCGATGGCCTCTCCCTCCCCGGCCGGGTGGTAGTGGGGATCCGACGCCGTCCGCCCCAGCGCGGCAATGCAGCCCACCTGCTCGCTCACCCCCTGGGCATGGAGCCGGTCCCGGATCCAGCCCATGAGGGGCGCCTCCCGCACCGGGGTACCCGCAGCCGCGGCATCGGCGGCCCGCCGGAAGGCGCCGTGGGCCGTCTCCCGGACGATCCGGGCGTTCCTGCGATGGCTGGCCAGCCCCTCAGGGCCCCACTGCCCGAAGAACCGGCTCACCAGGTCCCCGGAGCTCTCCACCCGGGCCCCTGCGGCCCTCACCAGGTCCAGGACCCCTCCGGGGACCCGGTCCACCGTGGGCACGGCCCCGTCCGGGGAGTGCTCCATGGCCACCCTGCGGGCACCCCCCAGGAGCTCGGTGAGGGCCGGGACCACCTGATCCCAGGAGGCATAGCTCGACTGTTCCCACGGCCAGTGCTGCCAGGAGGATGCCTCGATGGCGTGGCGCAGGAGGCGCGGGTCTCCCTCCGTCGGAAAGAAGGCCCACGCCCTCCGAGTCGTCTTCCCCAGCCCCAGGAGCCCGTGGGCCAGGGGGTTGTGGTCGGCGAAGTCCCACAGGAGCCAGCCGTCGAGTCCGGCCTCGTCCAGTAGGCTGCGGACCTCCTCCACGGCACCGGGCTCCAGGAGGGGGGCGGGGGCAGAGGGGCGGAAGCTCCGGTCCGATGCATTCATGGGGTCGAGTCGTTCAGGGGGAAGGGGATCTGCTCGTCATGGCCCGGTCCGGGGTCCGCCAGGGCCTCCCCGACTTCAGGGGCCTCGGTAGCGTCTGAGTCGTCGGATGCAGGGACCTTGGAGTCGTCGGGGCCCGGGGCCCCGTCGGCGCCTCCGGGCTCGGGGTCTTCCGGGGGCAGGCGCCGGACTCCGGTAATCATGTCGAGCCCCAGGATCCGTTCCCGTGTGAGGAGCCGGTGCACCTCCATCTCCCGCGACAGGGCCTGTCGAACTCCCTTCCAGCCCCAACGTCGCCAGGCGCGTCGGAGGATGGCCAGCTTCTCCCGAAGGGTGAAGAGCTCGGCGAAGTCCGGGAAGGGTTTTCGGGCCCCGCTCCGGAAGGCGGTGTCCGCATCGGACCACGCCTCGGTATGGAACCGGTGGACCCCGGCCTCCCTGAGGATCCGCTTCACTTCCACCATCATGAGGGGGTGGGCCCCCAGGTGCCGACCGAGGATCCTGCGCCGTTCCTCGGGGACCGGAGCCTTCCAGACCGGCTGGACCAGGACCACGCGACCCCCGGGTTTCGTCACCCGTACGAGTTCACCCATGGCGTCGGCGGGCTCGGCTCGGGCCGTAAGCCCCAGCTCGGCCACCACCACGTCGAACACTCCATCCCGGTAGGGGAGTTCGTCCAGGGGCGCAGACTGGAACTGCAGCCGGTCCTGCAGGTCCTCCCGACGGGCCCGGTCCTCGGCTTCCTCCACCAGGTCGGGGCGATCGTCCACCCCGGAGCCCTGGACCTCGAACTCCCGGACGAAGAACTCCGCCGTCACCCCCCGACCGCATCCCACCACCAGGACCTCCCGCCCCGCCTCCATATCCGAGAGGATGGCGATCTGCCGGTAGAGGTCCCTTCCTCCGGGAGGGAAGATGGGCCTGGGGCTCAACCGGATGAGGTCCAGCATGGAGGGGCCGTCTGCAGCGGCAGACGATCCGGCTTCGCCGGCCGTCATTCCGGCCCGGCCATGTGGGTGTGCCTGGACATGGAAGAGGCGCCCGTCAGAACGACGGGTCCTCGGCCAGCTCGATCTCGCGGATGGCGTCCCGGAGCTTCCTCTCGTCCTCGTCCGTCACGGCCTGCTCATTGCCGGTGGGGGCCATGGGATCCGACTCTCGCTCCCCTTCCCCATCTGCTTCCTCGGAGGGCACAAAGCGCCTCAGGGCAAAGAAGACCCCCACGGACCCCAGGAGGAGGGCGAACGGGGGCAGGATCCAGGCCAGGAGGCCCTGGCCGAAGCCCTGGGGCACCGCACGGTACTCCTCCCCGTGGTTGGCAAGCATCCAGTCCACCAGCTCACCGGACTCCCACCCTGCATGGGCCAAGGCCTGGATGGAGTCCCTCAGCGCCAGCGACTCCGCCGCCGGGCACTGCGAGAGCATGAAGCCGGGGCAGAAGGGCGAGTAGAGCTGGGAGATGGCCCGCTCCCCCTCGGGGTGCGGACGGAAGGTACCCTCCTCCATTCCCTCGGGGATCTGGGCAGCTGCCGGCAGGGCCAGCAGGACCAGGAGGGGGAGGAGGAGCAGGGCAGCGCGGGGGCGAATGTTCATGGCGGGCATGGTCCTGTTCCCGGGGACGGTGGAGGAGGACGTTCCGGGCGAACTCTGAAAATCGCGGTTCGCCACTGTTTCCTCAAGAAGGGTCGGATCCGGTGGAGGGTGCCGGCGCCTCGCCCTCCAGGGGCAGGCCTGCCAGGGCCCGGAGGGTCGCCACCACCGCCCGGCCCGTGGGCTTCGGTGCGTATCCTCCCTCCAGCAGGGCCACGACCCGCCCGCCGGCCCCCACCCGGGCCCACTCGAGGACCCGCCGGGTGGCCCGATGGAAGTCCTCCACCTGGAGTTCGAACCCGCCCAGGGGGTCATCGGCCAGCCCGTCGTACCCGGCAGAGACCAGGACCAGGTCCGGGGCGAAGGCCTCCGCCGCCCGAGAGAGGGCGTCGTCCAGCGCCGCATGCCACCGTTGGGGCCCGGTGCCCGCTGGCAGGGGCACGTTCAGGACCGTTCCCTTCCCGGCCCTCCGGCCCGTCTCCGTGGCCGCTCCGGTCCCCGGGAACCAGGGCGACTGGTGGAGGCTGAGGTAGAAGAGGTCCGGGTCGGCCTCCGTCAGGGCCTGGGTCCCGTTCCCATGGTGGACGTCCAAGTCCACGATGGCGATGCGGCGGGCCCGCCCGGTGGCCTGCAGGTGACGGGCGGCCACCACCACGTGGTTCACCATGCAGAACCCCATGGGACGCGACGCGTCGGCGTGGTGCCCTGGCGGCCGGGTGGCGACGAAGGCCGCCGACAGGTCGCCGTCGGCCACGGCCTCGGCAGCCCGGCATGCGGCACCGGCACTCCCGACCAGCGCGCGCCAGCTTCCGCCCGACACGAAGGTCTCGAGGCCCACCTGCACCACCTCGTCCCCCGCCTCCGCCCGGCTCGAGGCCTCCCGGAGCTGCCGGAGGGCCTCGGGGGTGTGCACCCGTTCCAGCCAGGCCAGGGGGGCCGCCTCCGCCTCCAGCTGCTCCACGTGGCCGTGGAGGGCCAGGAGGTCCTTCCCAACCGTGGAGGCCAGCGTCCGGAGCCGGCCCTGGTGCTCCGGGTGGTCCCAGCCCGTGTCGTGGAGGGCCGCATCGGGGTGGAGGTAGAACCCCACTGGCGCCCGACCTGCCCCCCGGGCCGTCATTCGGCCTCGGCTCCCGGCGCCGCCGGCGTCCCCTCCATCTCCTCCCATTCCTGGAGGGAGCGGACCCGGGGCTCCACCGTGCGGAGGGCCAGGATCGCATCGCACGCCGCACTGGTGGCGGACATGGTGGTGAGGTACGGGATGTTGTACGCGATGGCTGCCCTGCGCATGGCATAGTCGTCGAACTGGGAGCGCTTCCCCAGGGGCGTGTTCACCAGGAGGTCCACCTCGCCGCTCACGATGGCGTCCACGATGTCGGGCCGGCCCTCGTTCACCTTGAAGATCCGCTGGCAGGGGATCCCCAGCCGGGTCAGGTATTCCCAGGTGCCCCGGGTGGCCCGGAGCTCGAAGCCCAGGTCCCGGAAGCGCCGGAGGAGGGGCGCCACCGTGGGCTTGTCCTGTTCGTTCACCGTGACCACCATCGTGCCCCCGTCCCGGGGCAGGACATTCCCGCCGGCGGCCTGGGCCTTGGCGTACGCCATGCCCAGCGAGTCGTCGAAGCCCATGACCTCGCCGGTGGAGCGCATCTCGGGCCCCAGGAGGATGTCCACGTCGAAGCGGTTGAATGGGAGGACCGCCTCCTTCACCGCCACGCCCCGGACCCTGGGCTCCGGGTCCACCCCCAGCCCGGCCAGCGTCTCGCCGGCCATGATCCGGGCGGCGTGCCGGGCCAGGGGCACCCCGGTGGCCTTGCTCACGAAGGGGACGGTCCGGGAGGCCCTGGGGTTTACCTCAAGGACGTAGACCACTCCGTCCCGGATGGCGAACTGCAGGTTCAGGAGCCCCTTCACCCCCAGCTCCAGGGCGAAGGCCCGGGTGAGCTCCCGGATCCGGCCCAGCTCGGCGGGCTCAAGCTTGTAGGGCGGAAGCACGCACGCCGAGTCGCCGGAGTGCACCCCCGCCTCCTCGATGTGCTGCATGATGCCGCCCACCACCACGTCGGTGCCGTCGGAGAGGGCGTCCACATCGGCCTCGAAGGCGTTCTCGATGAAGGCGTCGATGAGGACCGGGTGGTCCGGCGAGGCCTTCACCGCCTTGGCGAAGTAGCTGCGGAGGGAGGGCTCGTCCCAGACGATCTCCATCCCCCGCCCGCCCAGGACGTAGGAGGGCCGCACCAGGACCGGGTACCCGATCCTGTCGGCGATCCCCACCGCCTCCTCCAGAGAGGTGGCCGATCCCGCCGGGGGCACCTGCGCTCCCACCGCCGAACAGACCTCTTCGAAGCGGCGCCGGTCCTCCGCCCGGTCGATGGCGTCCACCGAGGTCCCCAGGATGGGCACGCCCGCTTCCTCCAACCCCCGGGCCAGGTTCAGGGGCGTCTGCCCCCCGAGCTGGACGATGACCCCTTCCGGCTTCTCCCGGTGCAGGATCTCCAGGACGTCCTCCAGGGTCAGGGGCTCGAAATAGAGCCGGTCCGAGACGTCGAAGTCCGTGGACACCGTCTCCGGGTTCGAGTTGATCATGATGGTCTCGAACCCGGCCTCCCGGAGGGCCAGCACGGCCTGCACGCAGCAGTAGTCGAACTCGATCCCCTGTCCGATCCGGTTGGGTCCGCTCCCCAGGATCACGATCTTCCGGGCATCGGAGGGCCGGACCTCGTCCTCGGTCTCGTAGGACGAGTAGTAGTAGGGGGTCTCGGCAGGGAACTCGCCGGCACAGGTGTCCACCACGTTGAAGGTGGGCCGGATCCCCAGCTCGTGGCGCCGGGCCCGCATGGCCGCCTCTCCTGCAGGCGAGTCGTCCCCCCGGAGGCGGGCCAGCTGCCGGTCCGAGAACCCGTTCCGCTTCATCTCCCGGATGGCCTCGCCGTCGGGCTCGCCGTCCAGGTCCCGGAAGGCGTGCTCCAGCTCCACCAGCTCCACCAGCTGGTCCAGGAACCAGGGGTCGATGTGGGTGGCCTCGTGGACCTCTTCCAGCGTGGCCGGCCGGTCCGGCCCCTCGGGCTCGCCGGCATCCCGCCAGGTCACCCAGGCGTCCAGCGCGCGCTTGAGCTGGAACACCCGGTCGGCGGTGGGCTTCCGCATGGCGGCCAGGAGGGACTCCCGGTCCTCGGCCTCCAGTCCGTCGTCCTCCAGGCTGGCGCCGGCATCCCAACCGGCGCGGCCCACTTCCAGGCCGCGAATCCCCTTCTGCCAGGCCGCCTTCATCGTGCGCCCGATGGCCATGGACTCGCCCACCGCCTTCATCTGGACGCCCAGGGTGGGGTTCGTCTCCCGGAACTTCTCGAAGGCGAATCGGGGGAACTTGACCACCACGTAGTCCAGCACCGGCTCGAACGAAGCCGGCGTCGTCTTCGTGATGTCGTTGGGGAGCTCGTGCAGGCGGTACCCCACGGCGAGCTTCGCCCCCACCCGGGCAATGGGGAACCCCGTGGCCTTGGAGGCCAGGGCCGAGGAGCGGGAAACCCGAGGGTTCATCTCGATGACCAGGAGGTCACCGTTGTCCGGGTTCACGGCAAACTGGATGTTGCAGCCCCCGGCCTCGACCCCGATCTCCCGGATGATGGCGATGGCCGCGTCCCGCATCCGCTGGTACTCCACATCGCTCAGCGTCTGGGCCGGCGCCACCGTCACCGAGTCGCCGGTGTGGACCCCCATGGCATCGAAGTTCTCGATGGCACAGATGATGATGACGTTGTCATCGCCGTCCCGCACCACCTCCAGCTCGTACTCCTTCCACCCGATGACGGAGCGATCCACCAGGACCTCGGTGGTGGGAGACGCATCGAGCCCCTTTCGCACCGCCGCCTCGAACTCGTTCCGGTTGTAAGCGATCCCGCCGCCGGTGCCCCCCATGGTGTAGGACGGCCGGATGATGGCGGGAAACCCGGTGTCCTCCACGATCTCCAGGGCCTCTTCCAGGGAGTGGGCGAACCCCCCGTGGGGCACCTCCAGCCCGATGCGGGCCATGGCAGCGGCAAACTCCTCCCGGTCCTCCGCCATCTCGATGGAGCGGGAGTTCGCCCCGATGAGTTCCACCCCCAGCCGCTCCAGGGTGCCGTCATCGGCAAGCGCCTGGGCAACCGTGAGCGCTGTCTGCCCTCCCATGGTGGGGAGGAGGGCATCGGGCCGCTCCTTCTCCAGGACGTGGCGGACCCACTCGGGGGTGAGGGGCTCCACGTACGTCCGGTCCGCCAGCTCCGGGTCCGTCATGATGGTGGCCGGATTGGAGTTCACCAGGATGACCCGGTATCCCTCCTCCTTCAGGGCACGGACGGCCTGCGTTCCGGAATAGTCGAACTCGCAGGCCTGGCCGATGATGATGGGGCCGGACCCGAGGATCAGGATGGAGTGGAGATCGTCTCGTCTGGGCACGTGGGGCGCTGGGAAGGGTGGCGAAGGGGGCCGGCGGGAAACCTCAGCCGTCGTCCTTGACCGATTCCGCCCGGATTGCCGTGAACACGGCCAGGGCAAACCCGCCCCACACGAAGGTGAGGATGGCGATCATGGTGATCCAGGTGGCCGTCGTCATGCAGAACCTCCGGGGATTGGAATCGGGGATCGAGGCCGCGTGTCCCGCCCTGGCGGGACCGGTCCCTCGATAGCCGGTTCAAGGTCGACCTGTGCGGTGCCGAAATCAAGGCGCCCCCGCATCATTCGGGGTCGTACAGGGGCTCGAACCGGGCCGTGAAGTGGCGCAGCACGGGCTCCTGGTGGACGAATCGGAATCCGCCCAGCCGCTCCCTCCGCGCCGCCACGGAGAGGATCGCCTCCACTGCATAATCAACATGGCTCTGTGTATAAACTCTCCTCGGCAGGGCCAGCCGGACCAGCTCCCCGGGCGCCGCCGTCTCCTCCCCGGTCTCGGGGTCCCGGGAGCCGAACATGACCGTGCCCACCTCCACGCCCCGGATCCCCCCCTCCAGGTAGAGCTCCGCCACCAGGGTCTGTCCCGGCAGCTCCAGGGGGGGCACCTGCGGGAGGAGCGCCGCCGAATCGATGTAGATGGCGTGCCCCCCCGGCGGCTGCACGATGGGGACGCCGCCCCGGGAGATGTGCTCCCCCAGATAGCGCACCGATGCGGTCCGATACTCCAGGTAGTCGGGCTGCAGCACCTCCCGCAGCCCGATGGCAATGGCCTCCAGGTCGCGCCCTGCCAGGCCCCCGTAAGTCGGGAAGCCCTCGGTGAGGATCAGGTTGTTCCGGGCGTCCCGCGCCAGCTCCGCGTCGTTCACCGCCAGGAACCCCCCGATGTTGGCCAGCCCGTCCTTCTTTGCCGACATGGTGCACCCGTCCGCCAGTGCGAAGGTGGCCCGTGCGATCTCCTCGATGCTCCGGTCCGCCCAGCCCTCCTCCCGCTCCCGGACGAACCAGGCGTTCTCGGCGAAGCGGCAGGCGTCGATGAAGAAGGGCACCCCGAACTCC
>REBX01000161.1 GCA_007692505.1 Gemmatimonadales bacterium
TGCTTGCCGGGCATGAACTCCACGGCCCCGTGGGTCCCGAAGTGGAGGATCGCGTCGGCGTCGAAGTCCTCGCGCACCCAGCGGTAGAAGGCCGAGAAGGCGTGGGTGGGGGCAAATCCGCCCTCGAAGAGGAGGCGCATGGGATCGCCCTCCCAGCCGAAGGGGGGCTGGACCCCCACGAACACGTTCCCGAACTCCATCCCCTGCACCAGGAGGTGGGTGCCGTCTGTCAGGCTCCGCCCCGGCGCCGCGCCCCAGGCCCCCTCGATCTCCTCCAGGTGGGGCTCCCGGGCCACATGGTCGTCCACCGGGATCCGGGCGTGGACGTTGGCCGGGGTCCCGAACTGCTCCCGGTTCCCCCCCAGCACGGAGCGGCGAAGCGCATCGGCCGTCTCGGGGAGGGGCCCCACGTGGTGCCCGGTGTCCCGGAGCTCCTCCAGGGTGGCCAGGAGGGAGGCCCACACGTCCAGGAAGGCGGCGGTCCCCACGGCCCCCCCGTTGGGCGGGAAGTTGAAGAGGACCACGGCCACCTTCCGGTCGCCCCGCTCCCGAGTCCTCAGGCGCACCCAGCGCTCCACCCGGTCCGCCACCAGCTCCACCCGGTCCTCAATGGGCCGGGAGGCGCCGTCGCCGGCGGAGCGGCCGCTGAACACGGTGGGCTGGATGGCCCCGTCCAGCTCGGGGAGGGCCACGTTGAGGGCGGCCTGCAGGGGGAGGAGCCCGCGGGCATCCGCCTCCCAGGCCTGGGTGGTCTGGAACTCCAGGGGCTGGAGGGCCAGGTAGGGCACATCCACCTCCTCCAGGAGGGACGCCGCCCGGGCCGAGTCGTTCCAGGCCGGCCCCCCCACCAGGGAGAAGCCGGTGAGGGACACCACGGTCTCCACCTGGCCCCCGGCGAACCAGCGCTCCACCACCGGGCTGTTGTCGAGTCCTGCGGCGAAGGCGGCACGAACCCCCAGCCCCCGGGCCTCCAGGGCGCGGATCACCGCGTCGTAGTGGGCCGTGTTCCCCGCCAGCACGTAGCTCCGCATGAGGAGGAGGCCCACCTGCGGGCGCCCCGCACCGGGCAGCCTGGCGGGGTCGTCGGTGATCCCGGCCCCACTGCCGGAGTCGGCGCCGGTGCCGGAGCCGCTGCCCGAGCCCGAAACAGCATCTTTCAGGTCGGGGTGGTAGAGCCCGTCCTCCGGGTAGCTCCGGGGCCCCACGTCGTCCCTTCCCAACGCCTCCATCTCGTCACCGCCGTAGCGGGCCAGGAGGGTCCGCAGGAGGGCCTCCAGGTTCTCCGGCGAGCCCGACAGCCAGTACTGCATGGCGAGGAACCACTGGCGCATGTCCTGCGCCTTCCCCGGGATGAAGCGGAGGAGCTGGGGCAGGCGGCGAAGGGTGCTGAGCTGCTGCTTCCCGGACTTCCGTCCGGCCCCGCCGGAGGACCCCCGGAGCCGGGCCAGGATCTTCCGGAACCAGCCCCCCTCGCTCCCCGACCCCATGACGAAGCCACCCATGGAGGTGAGACGGGTGATCCCGGGCTCGCTGAGGATGCAGACCAGGGCCCTGTACTCGTCCCGCCGGGCCTCCAGCACCGGGCGGATCACGTCGGCATGGGCCGGCACGAACATCTGGGTGACCAGGACCATGTCCGCGTCCTGCAGGTCCTGCCGGCAGGCCTCCTGCGCCGCCTCGTTCCCGTCCCAGTCCGCCGCCACATGGAGGGAGAGCTCCAGGTCCCCGACCTCCTGCAGGAGCCGATCTGCCGTCTGCCGGAAGGCATCGGTGAGGTGGTGATCCAGGGTGACGAGGACGAAGTGCATGATGGACCGGCTCCTAGCGGGACCCGAAGTGGGCCTTGGCGTCATAGAGGGTGTCCACGTCGATCTCGTGGATGCCCTGCTCCGTGGCGAAACGCTCCGTGTTCCGCCGCGCCTTCCCGCGAACGAAGAACGGGATCTTCTTGAGCTCCCGCTCCGCATCGTCCAGCCAGCGGAGGGAGGGAGAGGGCTCTCCGGACGCCTCCCCGGCAGGGGCGGCCTCCGGCCCCGCGTGCACTGGCGCCTGTGCCGCCGCAGGGGCGGGGGCGGCTTCGGGGGCAGCGGTGCCCACATGGCCCGGGGCCGGCTCCAGGGACGGGGCGGCGGCCTGGCCGGCTCCCTGCCCTGCTCCGGGCCGACTCGTCCCGGCCTGGCCGTTTCCGCCGGGCCCGTGTCCGCCCGGCCCGTGTCCGCCCGGCCCGGTGGCGGCCTGCCCGGTCCGGTCCGGCGACTGGGCCCGGAGGTGGGACGGCGTGGTGTCGTTCCCGAACTCGAAGTCGTCCTGGAACATCCCCAGGAGGTGCTCCTCGAGCCCCATCATGAGGGGGTGGACCCAGGTGTCGAAGAGGACGTTCGCACCCTCGGGACCCATCTGGGGCGAGTAGCGGGCCGGGAAGTCCTCCACGTGGACGGGTGCCGAGATCACGGTGCAGAAGAGCCCCAGGCGCTTGGCGATGTGGCGCTCCATCTGGGTGCCCAGGACCATCTCCGGGGCGGCCTCGCGGATCGCGTCCTCCACCTCCAGGTAGTCGTCGGTGATGAGGGCCTTGAGCCCGATCTCCTTCGCCGCCTTCCGCACGTCCCGGGCGAACTCCCGGTTGTAGCAGCCCAGCCCCACCACCTCGAAGCCCATCTCCTCCCGGGCGACCCGGGCCGCAGCCAGGGCGTGGGTGGCATCGCCGAAGATGAAGACCCGCTTGCCCGTCAGGTAGTTGGAGTCCACCGATCGGGAGTACCAGGGGAGCCGGCTGTCCAGGTGGGCCTGCATGGGCTCGGGGTCCAGTCCGGAGAGCTCGGCCACTTCCCGGAGGAAGTCCCGGGTGGCGCCCACGCCAATGGGGACCGTGGTGGTCCGGGGCTGGTGGAAGGTCCGCTCCAGCCAGCGCGCCGTGGTGTCGGCGATCTCGGGGTAGAGGACCACGTTGAAGTCCGCCTCCCCCATGCGGGCCAGGTCTGCCGGGGTGGCGTCCAGGGGCGCGGAGACGTTGATCTCGACCCCCACCTGCTCCAGGAGGCCACGGATTTCCCGGATGTCGTCCCGGTGGCGGAAGCCCAGGGCCGTCCCGCCCAGGATGTTGCACCGGGGACGCCGGCCCTCGGGCCGGGCGGGCTTCGGCGCATCGGGGGCCGGGGCGTGGGGGCCCGCCAGGGCCCGGACCAGGTGGTAGAAGGCCTCCGAGGCCCCGAAGTTCTCCTTTCGCTGGTAGGAGGGGAGCTCCAGGGGCACGATGGGGACATCCAGCCCCAGGGTGGCGGCCAGGCCGCCGGGGTTGTCCTGGATGAGCTCCGCCGTGCACGACTCCCCCACCAGCATGGCCTGCGGCCGGAAGCGGTCATGGGCGCTCCGGACCGCCTCCTTCACGATCTCGGCCGTGTCGCCGCCCAGGTCCTGGGCCTGGAAGGTCGTGTACGTCACCGGGGGGCGGTGGTCCCGCCGCTCGATCATGGTGAAGAGGAGGTCGGCGTACGTGTCGCCCTGGGGGGCATGGAGCACGTAGTGCACTCCCTTCATGGCGGTGGCGATGCGCATGGCCCCCACGTGGGGTGGGCCTTCGTAGGTCCAGATCGTGAGTTCCATCCGTCAGACCTCCAGGAGGGCAGAGCGAACCAGGGGGCGGGCAAGGAGCTCCGCCAGGTCGCCGGCCTGCTCGTAGCCCTGGAGGGGGGTGAAGACGAGCTCGATGGCCCACTTTGTGGTGAGGCCGGCGGCCTCCAGGGGGTTGGCCAGCCCCAGGCCGCAGACCACCAGGTCGGGCTGGTCCTCCATGCACCGGTCCAGCTGGCGGTCCACGTCCTGGCCCTCCGACAACCGGATCGTGTCCGGCAGGAGGGCGAGTTCGGGCTCCATGTGGGCCCGGTGGAGGAAGGGGGTGCCCACCTCCAGGGGGATCATCCCCATTTCCCGGTGGAGGAAGCGGGCCAGGGGGATCTCGATCTGGGAGTCGGGGAAGAGGAAGATCGTCCGGCCCTCCAGCTGCTCCCGGTAGCGCTCCAGGGCCTGGGTGCCCCGGCGCCGGGGCCCCTCGGTGGCGGCCAGGACGGCATCGCGGTCCACGCCCCACTCCCGGGCGGCAGCGACGATCCACTCCGTGGTGCCCTCCACCCCCAGGGGGAAGGGGGCCGAAATGCGCCGGGCGCCCCGCTTCTCCAGGGCGTGGGCCGCCTCGTTCACCCAGGGCTGGGCCAGGAGGAGGCGCGTGGCCGGGCCCACGGGGGGGAGTTCGGCGGAGTTCCGGGGGGGGAGGAAGTGGACGGGACCCACGCCCAGGTCGGCGAAGATCCGGCGCATCTGGTCCTCCACCACATCGGCCAGGGTCCCCAGGACCAGAAGCGAGCTGGGGGGCGCCGCGGGCTCGTCCGCAGAGGACGAGTCGCCCCGGCCCCCGGGGCCGGTGGCCGGGGCGGAGGCGTCGTCGTCGGTCGCCTGGCCCCGGTCGACGGGCATCTCCGGGACCATGCTCACCAGGCAGGTGTCCTCGCCCTCGGTGAAGGTGGTCTCGATGCCGCTGCCCGAGTACGCCAGGACCCGGACGCCCGTGGCCGACTCCCGGTCCAGGCGGCGGGCCGCCACGCCCAGGTCCAGCTTGATCACCTCCGAGGGGCAGGAGCCCACCAGGAAGAGGGTCCGGATGTCGGGGCGACGGTCCAGGAGACGGGCCACCACCTTGTCCAGCTCGTCGTTGGCGTCGGCCATCCCCGCCAGGTCCTTCTCCTCGATGATGGCGGTGCCGAAGCGCGGCTCGGCGAAGATCATGACTCCGGCAGCGGACTGCATGAGGTGAGCGCACGTACGCGAGCCCACGATGAGGAAGAAGGCGTCCTGCATCTTCCGGTGGAGCCAGATGATGCCGGTGAGCCCGCAGAACACCTCCCGCTGTCCCCGCTCCTTGAGGACCGGAAGGCTCCGGGCGTCTCCGGTGGCGCCGTTTCCTGACACCTGGACCGGGGGCGCCGCGCAGCCCGACACCGCTGCCCGGTCCGACACCGCACCCGACGTGGGGGCGCTCATGCCGGTGACCCGGCCCGGGAGGCCAGCGGGGCGGCCGAAGCCATCTCCTGCTCCTGCAGTCGGGCGGCCCGGAGCTTCAGGACGAACTGGACCGCGTTCACCGTATAGACCGCGTACGCCACCAGGGCGAGCCAGGCCAGGGCCACGCCGGAGCCGATCCCGGCGAAGAGGCCCACCAGGTAGGCCGTGTGCAGGAGGATGACCCCCATGCTCACCACGTCCTCCCAGAAGAAGGGCTCGGCGAAGAGCCACTCCCCGAAGACCTCTTTCTCCCAGATGGAGCCCGTGACCATGATGAGGTAGAGGAGGCCCGTCTTGACGATGACGGACCACTCCGCCGCCCCGGCGCCACTGCCGGTGCCCAGGTACCGGACCAGGAGGACGACGCTGACGATCATGACCAGGAACTGGAGGGGCGCCAGGACGCCCTGGACCAGGGTCCACGGCGATTCGTCGCGGCGGCGGCGTTCCTCCGGCGTGTAGAGGCCGCGGCGGCCGGTGTCGGAGACCTCCCGTGCGGAGGCGTTTGGGGGCGCAGGCGCCGTGGGGGGGTGGGTGCGGGCCATCCTGGGTGCGATCCGGGGGCTGGAGGCTGAGTCGGGTCCCGGCTGGGGGGACACTGGTCGGCAAGGTACGGCCCCCGGGGAAGGCATGTCAAGCAATTTTGACGTCAAGCAGACTCGACAATCTTCCGGGAGGGAGGCGTCCCGGGAAATTCTGCTTGACTCCGCGGCCTTCGGGGCTCTACCATGGATCCAAGTTGGTGAATCTTCTCGCGGTGACCCGCCGTGCGGAGTGTTTCCTCGACAAGGAGGACCGGGTCATGGACGGATCATCGCGAACACTGTCAGCCCTTCCTGACACTTCGCCCTCCGACGCCCGGGAACTCTTCCTGGTCGGCGGCAGGACGCCCACCGGGACCACGGTTCCGGGATCCGGGGCCTCCCCTGTCTCGGATGCGGCCACCCCTGCCCCGGGATCGTGGCTCCGGCTCCCCAGCCCGGCACCACGCCTGGTGTCGGAGGTGGACGAATCGGACCAGGCCCGCTTCCTCCGGCTCATCCGCTCCGGTGCCGATCCTGCCATGGGCAGCTTCCTTCGCTCCCTGGAGCGACGCGGCGTGTCCACGGAGCGGATCATCGACGAACTCGTCACCCCCACGGCCCGGTGGATGGGCGAGGCGTGGATGACCGACGAGTGCACCTTCGTGGAGGTCACCCTCATGGGTGGACGGCTCCAGCAGGTGGTACGGAGCCTGGTGCAGAAGCACGCCGGCGCCATGGAGACCGGACGGTCCGGACGCATGCCCCGCGCACTCCTCACGTCCCTCCCCGGGGAGCAGCACACCCTGGGACTCACCGTTCTGTCCGCCCACTTCCGCCTGGCGGGATGGGACGTGCGGGTGGGGCCCCCGGTGGGGCGAGAGAGCGCCATCGCCGTGGTGCGGCGGATGAGGGTGGACGTGGTGGGCATCACCATCTCCAGGAGCGAGCTCCTGGCCTCGGGGCGGGAGGAGATCCGGCGCCTCCGGGCCGCCACCTGCAATGACGAAATGGGCATCCTGGTGGGAGGCCCCGGACTAGGCAGCCCCGAGGAGGCCGCCGACGTCCTTGATGCCGACGGCATCGCCCCCACGGCCCGACTGGCGCCGCAGGTGGCACTGGACTTCACCTGACCACGAATCCGGCGACATTTGGAACGGATTCGCCCGGGAGGGTTTCGACCCTTCCCCCCCACGACTGCAGCCTGCGACCACCTGTGACGAGCCTCTTTCGCCCCCTCGCCGATGCCCAGGAAGGATCCGACGATTCGGTGCTGAGCCGAATGGTGCGGGGAGCGTGTGACCTGGCGCTCCACGTGTCTGCCGAGGGAGACATCCACGAGGTATACGCCGACGACGCCCTGGGCATCGTGCCCCGGCGGCGCTGGCCCGGGCAGAACCTCCGGGAGATCGTGACGTCGGCGAGCCGGGGGAAGATCGACCTCCTCCTGGGTGAGGCCAGCTCCAAGGGCACGAGCCGGGCCCGACAGGTAAACCACTCGCTGCCGGGAGGGGGGGAGATACCGGTCTCCTACACCCTGGTCCGCATGGACCAGCCCGGCCACTTCCTGGCCCTGGGCCGGAACCTGCAGGCCCTCTCGGAGCTTCAGGAGCAGCTGGTGGAAGCCCAGCAGGCACTGGAGCGGGACTATTGGCGCCTCCGGCAGGTGGAGACCCGCTACCGCATCCTCTTCCAGCGCTCCCGTGAGGCCGTACTGGTGGTCCAGGCGGAGGGCTTCCGGATCCTGGACGCGAACCGGCAGGCCGGCCGGATCTTCGGCCGCTCCCCCTCCCGGCTGGCCGCGCAGGTCTTCCCCGAGGACCTGGAGCTGGACCCGGAGGTGAGTGCGGAGATCCGCGGGCACCTCTCCGGGGTCCGGGACACGGGACGCGCCCAGACGGTGCGGATCCACCTCCACGAGGGGGAGGCCTGGCGCCTGGAGGCCACCCTGGTCCGGGAGGATGCCGACGACGTCCTCCTGGTCCACCTGCAGGAGGAGATCCCCCAGCGCTCCGGTGGACCCGAGGACGGGTTCGACCTCCTGGGACTCCTGGAGGCCGCCCCCGACGCCTGGGTGGTGGCAGACCGGGAGGCAAGGGTCCTCCTGGCGAACAGCGCCTTCGTGAGCCTGGTGCAGGCAGGCTCCGCCGACGAGGTCCGGGGGCAGAGCCTGGGCCGGTGGCTCGGACGCCCCGGCGCCGACCTCACCGTCCTCCTTGCGAACCTGGAGAAGTTCGGCGAGGTCCGGCTCTTCCCCACCACCGTGCACTCCAACCTGGACCTCTCGTCCGAGGTGGAGCTGTCGGCGGTGCTGGCAGACGAGCACAGCCCGCCCTGCATCCTCCTCCTCATGCGGGACGTGAGCCGGCGGATCGGGACCGAGCGGGAGAATCCCCGGACCCTGGCAGAGGCCATGGAGGAGCTCTCCGGCAAGGTGGGCAAGTCCTCCCTGAAGGAGCTGGTCCAGCACACGGTGGGTCTGGTGGAGGCCCACTACATCGAGTCCGCCCTCCGCCTGACGGACGGAAACCGCACCGCCGCCGCCGAGATCCTCGGGGTCAGCCGGCAGTCGCTCTACACCAAGCTCCGCCGCTACGACGTGGACGTGCCAGAAGCCTCGGGCGGCGGAAACGGGAGCTGACGCACCATGGAAGAACTCTCCCCTGATCGGTCTTCGTGTACCCCCGAGTGTCCAATTTACTTGACGCGAGGACATGTAACCCAAAGATTACACCTTCAGAGGAACCGGATCCCGGAGCCGGCAGCGATTCTCGAGCTGTTCAAGCCGGTCACGTGGTTCCCGCCCATGTGGGCGTTCCTCTGCGGCGCGGTGTCGGCAGGAACGGCCTTCACCGGGCAGTGGCCCCTCATCCTGTTGGGGATGGTGGTGGCCGGGCCGCTGGTGTGCGCTGCCAGCCAGGCCGTCAACGACTGGTTCGATCGGGAGGTCGACGCACTCAATGAACCCCACCGACCCATACCGTCCGGCCGCATCCCCGGCCGCTGGGGCCTGGGACTGGCCCTGCTCTGGACCGGCGTGTCTGCCGGCGCAGGGTGGTTCCTGGGCACGTGGGGCTTCATCGCCACCCTGGTGGCCCTCGTCCTGGCATGGGGCTACTCGGCGCCTCCCTTCCGCTTCAAGCAGGACGGGTGGATCGGCAACCTGGCCGTGGGCATCTCCTACGAGGGACTGGCCTGGGTCACGGGGGCTGCGGTCCTCCTGGGAGGCGCACTCCCTCCCGGTCCCATCCTCCTGGTGGCCCTCGTCTACAGCCTGGGAGCGCACGGGATCATGACCCTGAACGACTTCAAGGCCATCGAGGGAGACCGGGCCATGGGGATCCGGTCGCTGCCCGCCCGCCTGGGCGCCGACAACGCAGCCCGGGTGGCCGTGGTAGTGATGCTGGCAGCCCAGGCCGTGGTGGTGGGGCTCCTGCTCCACTGGGGACATCCGGGCCACGCGGTGGCGGTGGTGGCCCTCATGTGCGTCCAGGCCGCCATGATGGTCCGCTTCCTCCAGGCCCCCCGGGAGCGCGCCCTCTGGCTGTCGGGCCTGGGCGTCCCCCTCTACGTGTCGGGGATGATGGTCACCGCCTTCGCCCTCCGGGCCGGAGGAGCCTGACCATGTCGCCCGCCGCCTCCCCCGTCCCCCACGCCATCCCCGACCAGGCGGCCCCACGGGGGCTGAGCTGGGCGAGCATCGCCCGGCTGGCCCTGGTCCAGGTGGCCATCGGCTCGGTGATGGTCCTCATGACCTCCACCCTGAACCGGGTGATGGTGGTGGAGCTGGGGCTGGCGGCGGCGGTGCCGGGGGCCCTGGTGGCCCTCCACTTCGCCGTTCAGGTCCTGCGTCCGCGCATGGGATACCTCTCCGACGTGGGAGGACGGCGCCTGAACTGGATCGTGGGCGGGATGGCCATCGTGGTCCTCTCGGGCTTCATGGCCGCCGTGGCCACCGCGGTCATGGATGCGAACCGCTGGATGGGCATCGGGATCGCCCTGCTGGCCTTCTTCGGGCTGGGCGCCGGGATCAGCGCCGCCTCCACCCCCCTCCTGGCCTACCTGGCGGAGCGGGTGGAGGAGAACCGCATGGCCGGCGCCGGCGCCCTGGTCTGGATCCTCATGATTGCCGGGGGCGCGGTGACCGCCATCACGGTGGGGAACCTCCTGGACCCCCTCACCTGGACCCGGCTCCTGGTGGTGACGGGCGCGGTGTGCGGGGCCGCCATGCTCCTCACCCTGGTGGCCGTCTGGGGCCGACGGGACGGGGTCGTGGTGAACGCCTTCCGGGGAACGGACGCCGAAACGGAGGCCGAGTCCACCTTCGGCGACACCTTCCGGGCCATCTGGTCCGACCCGCCCTCCCGGCGCTTTGCCCTCTTCATCTTCGTGGCGATCCTGGCCTACAGCCTCCAGGAGATCATTCTGGAGCCCTTCGCCGGCGCAGTGTTCGCCATGAGCCCCGGCGAGTCCATGGAGATCGCCGGGATGCAGCGGGGAGGCGCGCTGCTGGGGATGGCCATCGGGGCCATGGGGGCGGCCCGGTTCTCCACCCTCTCCCGGTGGGCCGCCGCAGGCTGCATCGGCTCGGGGGTGGCCCTCCTCTTCCTGGCGGCCATGCCCCTCACGGGGAGCGTGACCGGGCTGCGCCTCTCCGTGACGGCGCTGGGCGTTGCCAACGGGATCTTCGTGGTGGGTGCCGTGGGCGCCATGATGAACCTCACCGTGAAGGGGCGGGCCGGCGGGGCCGGGATCCGCATGGGGTTCTGGGGGGCATCGCAGGCCATGGCCTACGGGCTGGGCGGCCTGGTGGGAGCCCTCCTCTACGACATCACGAGCTGGCTCGTTGGGTCGCCGGCCATCGGGTACGTCACGGTCTTTGCCCTCGAGGCCGTCCTCTTCGGGGTGGCCGCCGTCCTCATCCTCTCGGTGCGGAAGGTGGCGGCTCGCCCGGCGGCACCAGTGACGAGCCCGGCCCCGGTCGGCCCCGCCCTCCGCCCGTCGCAGGCCGGGGCGCGCACCGGAGGCCTTCGCCCGGCCCTCCGCCAGAGGGGCGGCCTGGGCGCAGGAGGACGGACCGCATGAGCACCTCGGCCCCCCTCCCCGTGATCCCCCGTTCCCCCGACGGGGCCCCCCTGCCCACCGGCGATGCCCCGGGCACCTGGACCCCGACGCCGGGCCCGGCCCGGCCCCGGAGCCTGTGCACGGACTGCGGGATCTCCCGCTCTTCCGACCCGGGGCGCTGTGGGCGGGCCTGCCAGTTCATCAACCCCCGCTACGACGAGCTGGAGACCCGGGCCCACGGACGGCCCCGGGACCCGTCCCGCCCCGACGAGCTCCACTTCGGCCCCTTCCGCCGCATGGTGCGGGCCCGGATGGAGGAGCCCCTGGAGGGCGCACAGTGGACGGGGATCACCACCTCCATCGGCGCCCGCCTCCTCTCCACCGGAGCGGTGGACGCAGTCCTGACCATGGGTCGGGACCCCGACGACCGCTGGGCCCCCCGGCCCATGCTGGTCACCGAGCCCGAGGGGATGGTGGCCGCCCGGGGCATGAAGATGGGCTACGCCCCCCTCCTCTCCCTCCTGGAGCCCGCCCTGGAGCAGGGATGGACCCGGCTGGCCGTCATCGGCATCCCCTGCCAGGTCCACGCCCTGAGGGCACTGGAGGAGGAGCTGGGGCTGGAGGCCCTCTGGGTGGTGGGCACCCCCTGTTCCGACAACACGACCACGGCGCGCTTCCACGACTTCCTGGCCCGTCTGTCGGACCGTCCCCAGGAAATCGAGTACCTGGAGTTCCGGGCCGACTACCGGGTGGAGATCAGGTTCGAGGATGGCGAGACCCGGGAGATCCCCTTCCTGGACCTCCCCATCTCCGACCTCCCGTCCGACTTCTTCCCCCTCACCTGCCGGACCTGCGTGGACTACACGAACGCGCTGGCCGACGTGACGGTGGGCTACATGGGAGGCCAGGGAGACCAGTGGCTCATCGTCCGCAACGAGCGAGGCGAGGCCCTCCTGGAGCTCCTGGGAGAGGACATCCACCTGGAGGCCCCCGGAAGTTCGGGCCGTCGGGCCGGGCCCGTGAAGGGCTTCCTCAAGAACCTGGAACGGGCGTCCGGCGGGCTGCCCACCAGGCGCATGCCCCGCTGGCTCCGTCCCCTGGTGTCGCGCCTCATGCCCGTGGTGGGGCCCTCGGGGCTGGAGTTCGCCCGGGCCCGCCTGGAGATGAAGGCGCTGGAAACCGTGACCGTCCTCCGGAACGAGGAGCCGCGTCGCATGCGCAGGATGATTCCCCCACATGTCTGGAAATTGGCGGAGCCGTACGGGCTCGGCCCAGAACCGAAGGAGATCCCGTGAGTGACATCTACGACGCAGTGGTGGTGGGGGGCGGTCCCTCCGGAGCAACGGCAGCCCATGACCTGGCCGGGAAGGGGCACAAGGTCCTCCTCATCGACAAGTCCGGGAGGGTGAAGCCCTGCGGCGGCGCGGTGCCGCCCCGCCTCCTGGAAGAGTTCGACGTCCCCGAGTCCATGCTGGTGAACCGGGTGGACACGGCCCGGATCCTCTCGCCCCGGGGCCGGAGCGTGGACATCCCGGTGGGAGACGGTTTTGTGGGGATGGTGGACCGGGGCCCCTTCGACGAGTGGCTCCGGACCCGGGCCGTGGACGCCGGCGCAGAGCGGGTAGAGGGCATGTTCGAGTCGGTGGAGAATGCCGGCAGCGGACGGCCCCGGGTCCACTTCCGGGAGGGCGGATCCCGGTCGGGCCCCCTCCGCTCCGTGGAGTGCCGCCTCCTGGTGGGGGCCGACGGCGCCCTCTCCAAGGTGGCCCGCCAGACCATCCCGGACTCGGGGAAGGGCCGGTTCGTCTTCGCCTACCACGAGATCGTGGAGTCGCCGGACGTGGCCTCCGAAGCCTTCGGGCCCGCTCGCTGCGACGTGTACTACAACGGGCGATTCTCCCCGGACTTCTACTCCTGGGTTTTCCCCCACGGCGACACCACCAGCATCGGGACGGGGACCGAGCAGAGGGGCTTCGACATGCGGGGCGCCATCGGCACCCTCCGAAAGGAGACCGGCCTGGATGGCCTCCGGACGATCAAGAAAGAAGGTGCCCCCATCCCCCTCAAGCCCCTCCCCCGCTGGGACAACGGCCGGGACGTGATCCTGGCCGGCGACGCCGCCGGGGTGGTGGCCCCCTCCTCCGGGGAGGGGATCTTCTACGCCATGACCGGGGGCCGGGTGGCCGCCGACGCGGTCCACCAGGTCCTGGAGACCGGGAGCCCACGCGCCCTCCGGAAGGCCCGGAGCCGCTTCCTCCGCACCCACGGTATGGTGTTCAGGGTCCTGGGGATCATGCAGAACTTCTGGTACACAACCGACAACCGGCGGGAGCGCTTCGTCGCGATTTGCCAGGACCGCGATGTCCAGGAGCTGACCTTCGAAGGCTACATGCAGAAGGAGCTGGTGAAGGCTCGCCCCCTGGCCCATGCCCGGATCTTCTTCAAGAACATCGGGCACCTCACAGGAGTCGTCCGCGCATGACCGCCCCCGTCCGCTCCCCGTCTGCACCTCCGGCCCGGTCTGCGGGCCCCGAGGCGCTGGCCACCTTCGCCCGGGTGCAGCTGCCCCGGATCGAGGAGGCGCTGGCCCGTTCCCTCCCCGAGTGCGCCGGACTCCCCGCCCCCCTGAGCCAGGCCCTCCGAGCTGCCGTGGGGGTGGGTGGGGTGCCCGGCAGTCGGTGGCGCCCCCTCCTGACCCTGGCCACCAGCCGGGCGCTGGGCGGCGACCTGGAGCGGGCGCTCCCGGCGGCCATCGCCATCGAGTTCACTCACACGGCCTCGCTGGTCCTGGACGACCTACCGTGCATGGACGATGCGCCGGAGCGCCGGGGTCGGGCCTCCACACACGCCTGCGTGGGACGGGGCGGGGCCATCCTCCTGGGAGTTTCCCTCCTGGCCCGCTCCGCCGAACTCCTGGGACGGATCCCCGACGAGGGGGGAGTCCTCTCGGCCGAGTGGGGCGCAGCCTTCGGGCTGGCCGGGATGGCCGGCGGACAGGCCGTGGACCTCACCGGCGCGGCCTCCCGGGGCGGGGCGGCCCGCCGCCTCCACCGGAAGAAGACCACGGCACTCTCCGCCCTGGCCGTGCGCGCCGGGGCCCGGACGGCCCACGCCTCCCCCGGGGTCCTGGAGGACCTGACGGCCTTCGGACGGGACCTGGGGTGGGCCTACCAGCTGGCGGACGACGCCGCCGACCTGGACGAGGACGGCGCCCTGGGCCGGGATCCCGGCGGCCGGGCCCCCCGACGCCAGAGCCGACGACTCCTCCACCGGGCCCTGGACCGACTGGACCGGGTGGAGGGACTCGATGGGGACGGACGCCGTCTCCTGGCAGAACTCGCATGCAGGACAGCCGGGTTTCCTTCCGGCGAGGAGGACCGCAGATGGGCATGAACGGACACCGCCTGGTGACCGTCGGAATCGACTTCCGCACGGCTCCAGTCCATGTGCGGGAACGCTGGGCCATCGACGACGAGGCCCTCGCCTGCTTCCGGAACGCCGCCTCCCGGTTCGACTGGGAGTTCGTGGTGATCCGCACCTGCAACCGCACGGAGTTCGTCCTCTGGGCCCGGGCCACCGAGTCCGTGCCCGAAGAGGTCCTGGAGCTCTGGGGCCAGGCCGTGGGGAGCCCGGGCCGGACGCCGGGGAGCCCCGTGTCCGTCCTCCGGGGCGACGAGGCCGGCCGACACCTCATGCGGGTCGCGTCGGGGCTGGAGTCCCAGATCCTGGGCGACATCCACATCCTGGGGCAGGTCCGCCGGTGCTACCGGGAGTCTCGGGAGGCCGGCACGGTGGGGCCCCACCTCCACCGACTCTTCGATGCCGCGCTCAGGGCAGGCAAGCGGGTCCGTCGCGAGACGGCCCTCATGGCCGGCCAGCAGTCCGTGGGCTCGGAGGCAGCCCGGTTCCTGGTGCGCCACCTCCCTCCGGAAGCCCCCCGACGTATCGTCGTGGTGGGGGCCGGGAAGGTGGGCTCCCACGCCGCCCGTTACCTGGCCATGGAGGCCGGCGTCGAGGTGGTCCTCCTGAACCGGACCCCCGAACGGGCCCGGCAGCTGGCCGCCGAGTGGAAGGGCATGTGGGGCGGGCTGGACGCCCTCTCCCGCCACCTCTCGGAGGCCGGTGGGCTCCTGGTGGCCACCGGGGCCCAGCAGCCCTGGGTGGACAGCCGGGTGCTGGCCTCCCGGCCCGGCGACCGCACCCTTCCGGTGGTGGATGTCTCCATGCCCCGCAACGTGGACCCTGCCGCCGCAGACCTTCGCGGCGTGTGGCTCAGGGACCTGGACCGGGTCCACCCCGACGCCGCCGAGGTGGAATCGGCCCGCCGGGATGCCATCCCCCAGGTGGAAGTGCTCCTGGAGGAGGAACTCCGGGAGTTCCGGGACTGGGTCTCCGACGCCGGCGTCCGGGAGGCCCTGCGGCCCCTCCGGGAGCTGGTGGTGGACGTCTGCCGCCGCGAGGTGGGCCACGTGGCCGGGGCCGAGGCGGAGGCCGCTGCGGACCGGGCCGCCCGCCGCATCGCCGCAAAGGTCATGGCCCGACCCATGATGGTGTTCCGGGACGACGCACCCGGACCGGAGAGGGAAGCCCTCTCCCGCGCCCTCCTGAAACTCTTCGGAGACGAGGCCGAACTCGCCCCGTCCCCTTCGGGACCCGAGACGAGCCGGGCCCGCCTGCACACCCAGGACTCGAGGTAGACATGTCTTCCCACGCCCCCATCCCCGATTCCCTCGGGCCCGACCCGGCCCTCCTGAACGGGGGGACCTCCATCCCCGACGTCCTGGCACCGACGTCCCGAGCCCTGCCGGCTCCACGCCCCGGGACGACCTGGGCGCCGGAGGATCCGGCCGCCGTGGAGGAGGGCCCCCTCCGGATGCGCGTGTCCCGCTGGATGCAGCGGCTCCATGACACACTGACGGACTTCTTCGAGGACCGGGACGGCGGCGGGCGCTTCCAGGAGGACGCGTGGCTCCGCCCCGGCGGCGGAGGCGGGGTGAGCCGGGTCCTCACCGATGGACAGACCTTCGAGAAGGCCGGGGTGAACCGCTTCGCAGGAGGGGGCGCGATCCCCTCCGAGGTGGCCACCCGCCTGGGCGCCCGGGGGCTGTCCGACGGGCCGGTGGAATTCTACGCCACGGGGGTGAGCATTGTCTGCCACCCCCGGAGCCCCATGCTCCCCATCGTCCACATGAATGTCCGCTACTTCGAGCTGGAGGCGGAGGACGGAAGCCGGCTGGACTACTGGTTCGGGGGAGGCATCGACCTCACCCCCACCCATCCCTTCCCGGAGGACGCCGTCCACTTCCACCGGACCCTGAAGGAGATCTGCGACCGCCATCACCCCGAGTTCTACGATCGGGGCAAGGCCTGGTGCGACAAATACTTCGTGAACGGCCACCGGGACGGCGAGATGCGGGGCATCGGGGGCATCTTCTTCGACAACCTCCGGGGCGGCGGCGACGAGGAGCTCTCCACGGAGGACATCTTCGCCTTCGTCCGCGACGTGGGACTGGCCATGCGCCCGGCCTACGGGCCCCTGGTGGAGCGACACCGGGACAACCCCTGGGGTGCGCGGGAGCGGGAGCTCCAGCTTTTCCGCCGGGGCCGGTACGTGGAGTTCAACCTGGTCCACGACCGGGGGACCCGCTTCGGCCTGCAGACGAACGCCCGCATCGAGAGCGTCCTCATGAGCCTCCCTCCCCTGGCCCGCTGGGGCTACTGCGAGGAATTCGACGAGGGCACCTTCGAGCACCGCCTCCACCAGATGCTGGAGCCCCACGACTGGGTCGACGGCGTTCCGGACCACCTGCTCCTCCCCGTCCGCTGAGCCATTTGAGATGAGCCCCACTGCCGACCAAACGCTTTCCCTCCCTCTGGAGGACGTCGGCAGCGACGATCGCTCCCGGGTGGGGGGCAAGGCCGCCTCTCTGGGCGAGATGATCCGTGAACTCTCCGGCGCCGGGATCCGTGTTCCCGGCGGGTTCGCCACCACGGCCCGAGCCTTCCACCTCTTCCTGGCCGAGCCGGTGCCTCCGGCTCCCGACCCCACCGAGGTCGCCGGGGATTCCTCCGGAGAGGTGGCCGACCTGTGGAAGGCCGTCCGGCACCGCCTCTCCGGCGACGAGACCCTGAAGGAGGCCCTGGAGGTGGTCTTCGACCCGGAGCTGGAGGACGGAGGGCAGACGGTCCCCACCGAGCCCGGAGTCCGGGCGCTCCTGGCCCGTGGCCTGGTCCAGGCCACGGCCCTCCCCCCCGCCCTGGCCGACGAAATCCGCCGGGGCCACGGGACGCTGGAGGACCGCTACGGTGCCGGATGCGACGCCGCCGTCCGGTCCTCCGCCACGGTGGAGGACTCGGAGCTGGCCTCCTTCGCAGGGCAGTACGAGTCCTTCCTGAACGTTCGGGGTGCCCCAGCCGTCCTGGCCGCCTGGAAGGGATGCGTGGCCTCGGCCTTCACGGAGCGCGCGGTCTCGTACCTGGAAGCCCAGGGCATGAACCCCCTCACCGGGGCCGTCTCGGTGGTGGTCATGAAAATGGTCCGCTCGGACCTGGCCACCTCCGGCGTCCTCTTCACCCTGGACCCGGACTCGGGGAACCCCAACCTCATGAGCATCACCTCCTCCTACGGGCTGGGGGAGTTCGTGGTGCAGGGGACCGTGACGCCGGACACCTTCCTCCTCTGGAAGGAGGGGCTCCGCCGAGGCCACCCCGCCCTGGTGCAGCGGGAGCTGGGGGCCAAGGACCGGGCCCTCATCTATTCGTCCCACGGGGGAACGGCCACCGAGTCGGTGGACGTGGAGGCCAGCCGCCAGCGGGCCTGGTCCATCTCCACCGACGAGATCCTGGAGCTGGGGCGCATGGCCCTGGCCATCGAGGACCACTACGGCCGCCCCATGGACGTGGAGTGGGCCAAGGACGGCCGGACCGGGGAGATCTTCATCGTCCAGGCCCGCCCCGAGACCGTACATGCCGGAGGCGACGGCGCGACCAGCGTGGTCCGGAACTGGCGCATGGACCCCGCCCTGGTGGATCGGCTCCGGGCCGAGGACCGGGTCCTCCTGGAGGGACTGGCGGTGGGCACCCGGATCGGGGCCGGGAAGGTCCGGATATACGGGGACTACGAGGAGGTCATCGCCCGGAAACGGGCCCTCCGGACCGTTACCGCCGCCGGCGGTGCCGTGGAGAAGCTCAAGCCCGAGGAGCGGATCTTCGACGAGGGCGACGTCCTGGTCACCTCCCTGACCACGCCGGACTGGGAGCCCCTCATGAAGCAGGCCTCCCTCATCATCACCGAGCGGGGCGGGCGGACTTCCCACGCCGCCATCGTGGCCCGGGAGTTCGGGATCCCCGCCATCGTGGGGGTGCAGGACGCCATGCAGCGCCTCCGCTCCCTCCAGGAGGTCACCGGGTCGTGCGCCGAGGGGGACACGGGCGTGGTCTTCGACGGGATCCACCCCTTCCACGTGGAAGAGGTCCCCCTGGAGGACGGCGAGCCCCTGGAGACCCGGATCAAGCTCAACGTGGGCTTCCCCGGGAAGTCGCCCCGGGATGCCATGCTCCCCTCCGACGGGGTGGGGCTGGCCCGGCTGGAGTTCATCCTGACGGCGCAGGTGGGCATCCACCCTCTGACCCTCGTGTGGTTCGAGGAGCTGCGGCACTTCGTCCGCACCGGCGAGGTGGCCGAGGCCCTCATGCCGTTCAGGGCCGCACTCCAGAAGGAGGACCGGGAGGAGCTGGATGCTCTCCTGGGCGCCGTGGAGCGCCGGACTCCGGGATACGACAGCCCCGCCGCCTTCTTCGTGGACCGGGTCCGCTCCGGCGTGGCCCTGATCTGCGCCTCCTTCCACCCCCGCCCGGTCCTGGTCCGGCTCTCGGACCTCAAGTCCAACGAGTACCGCGACCTCCTGGGCGGACGGCTCTTCGAGCCCCGGGAGGAGAACCCCATGATCGGGTGGCGGGGGGCCAGTCGGTACACGGACCCCCTCTTCGAGCCCGCCTTCCAGCTGGAGCTGGCGGCGCTGGCAGATGTGCGGAGCGGCCTGGGTCTGGACAACCTCCAGCTCATGGTCCCCTTCTGCCGGTCCCCGGAGGAGGGCATCGGGGTGGTGGAGCTCCTGGACCACCACGGACTCGGCCCGTCGGGGGGCACGCCCCTCTTCCTCATGGTGGAGATCCCCTCCAACGTCCTGGAGGCAGAGGCCTTCATCGACGCCATGTCCCTTTCGGGGGGCTCCATCGGGTCCAACGACCTGGTGCAGACCGTGTACGCGGTTTCGCGAGACGACCTGGAGGGGTACGCGCACCCCCCGGATGCCCGGTCGCCTGCGGTCCGCACCATGATCCGGGAGGCCGTGGAGCGCTTCGGCGCGCGGGGCGTGGAGATCGGGATCTGCGGCCAGGCACCCTCGGACCACCCCGACGAGATCCCGCCCTTCCTGGTGGAGTGCGGGATCTCCTCCATCTCGGTGACCCCCGACACCTTCTTCAGGGTGAAGCGAGCGGTGCAGCGGGCGGAGGCGAAGGCGCGGGGGGCAACGGGGGGGGGGGCGGAAAGGGAAGGCTGGCGTGTGGGCTGCGGGGCGAGGGCGCGGGCGCGAGGGTGGCGTCGAGGGCAGCGGCGTCGAAGGCGCGGGGCGAAACGAGGGCGGGGGGCGAAAGCGAACGCTCCCGTGTGCGCTTTTTCGCCATTATTGAACAATATGCTTCACGGAGGGTCGGCTCCGGCACCCATTGAAGGGTTTTCACCATTATTGACCAAAATCCACACACGGACGGGAACCGTGGCGGGGATTTCCGAACCCCGGACTGCGACCTCCGACTGCGATCCCGGACTCCTGGTGGCAACACCGAACCCCGGTTGCGGCGACCCCGGACTCCCGGTTGTACTCCCGATTGCGACCTCGGGGCCGCAAGCTGACCCAGGGGCCCGACCGGACCCATCAAGCCTGCCGCACCCTCGCGAAAATGAATGGATGGTGGGCGGCGCAGCCCCACCACCTATTAGTATTTTATATATACTGCGACCCAGGCGCCGCGGATTATCAGCATTCCATATAGCCCGGCTCCCGAGTTTCGGGCCGGGGTCCCGAAAACCTCAGACGGAGGCCAGCGCCCCGGACCCGTCGAACTGACGCCGCTCCCGCCGGAGGGCCCAGAGCGCACCACCCCCCAGCACCACCTTCCGGGACAGGGAGGTGTAGGCCCGGGCCCGGAGGTTGTCGTAGTCATTCCGCCGGATCTCCTGGTGGATTCCCTGGTAGACCCGCCCGGCCACGGCAACGGGACGCTGGTAGAACCGGGGGAGCGCCGGGATCGCCTCGAAGGCCAGGGCGTAGTCCCGATCCGCCGCCCCCATGAGCTCCTCCATGAGCTCGGTCCAGCGCTCCGGGAGGGGGCCACTCCCGTTCACGGCGGCATCGATGTCTTCGGGGGTCACGTCGAAGGCGGCCATCTGCTCCAGGGGGAGGTACAGGCGACCCCTCTGCCAGTCCTCGCCCACGTCCCGGAGGATGTTCGTGAGCTGCATGGCGTGACCCATGGCCTCCGCTCGATGAAGGACCCTCGGGGTCCGGGTCCCGAACCACTCCGTGAGCCAGAGCCCCACCACCGAGGCCACCCGGTAGGAGTAGCGACGCAGGTCCGCCATGGTCTCGTACCGGACGGGCTCCAGGTCCATGGCCACCCCGCGGATGAGTTCCTCCGCGTGGGAGGGATCCACCCCGGCCCGGGCGGTCCCGCCCATGACCTCGGCCAGGAGAGGGATCCCGGTGTCCTCTCCCTCCCAGGCCGCCCGCACCAAGCGGGACCAGGCATCCAGGCGGGCCCTGAGCTCCTCCGGCTCCGTTCCGGGGGGGGCGTCGTCCACCAGGTCGTCGGTGAACCGGCAGAAGGCGTAGACTCCGGCCACCACCCGCCCCTCTTCCCTGGGGAAGAGGCGGGACGAGAACCGGAAGGACCGGGAGTGCCGGGCAAAGTACGGGAGCCAGTCTCCCGGGCCGCCCAGCGCCCGGGCGGTCCGGAGGACGGCCTCCTCGGCGGCCCCCCTCCCGGCCCCGGTGACCGCAGGTGCACCAACGCCCGCCTTGGTTGAGCCGGTGGCCCCGGATCTGTGGGCCGGGCCGTCGTCCCCCAATGCGGCCTCCTCCGCCTCCAGGACCGAGCGGGTACGCTGGACCCAGCTCCGGATCAGGCCGGCGGCCACCCCGTCGGGGCCCTCCACCTGGTCCCAGCTCCGGACCAGGGCCGCCTCTTCCTTCTCCAGGCGCCGGAAAGCCCGGCGGAGGACCGAGGTGCCCGAGGCGTCCGGGACCAGGAAGGACCGGGCCAGCTCGGCCGGGTCCCCCTGGGGGAACCCGTCCAGGCCCGCCTCGCCCAGGGGCCAGGTCCACTTCCCCTGCTCCAGGTCCTGGAAGGGGGGCTTGCCCAGCTCCGCGGCAGGGCACAGGTCCAGGAAGTCGTCCACCATCTGGTAGAGGTGCCCCGTCCGGATCCCCAGGGTCCTCAGCTCCTCCATGAGCTCTGGCCTTGGGCCCCCGGGACGCACGGCCTCGGGGAGGAGGGCGGCGCAGCCGAAGAGCTCTCCGGACTTGTCCGAGACGATCTCCCGGTACTCGGCCTCGGAGAGCCAGCGGCCCCGGGCGGCGCACTGCCGCTTCTCGCCGGCCACCGTGCGCTCCACGGCCCGGGCGAAGGCCTTGAGGAAGGGGAGGGAGTCGGTGGCGGAGGCCACCCGGTACGCCGCGGTGAGGAGATGGTCGCCCTCCACCAGGGCCACTGCCACCCCCCGGGACGCCGCCATGGAGGGCCCGCCGCGTCGCTGGGCGGAGGCGTCCAGGATGTCGTCGTGGAGGAGGGACGCCTCGTGGACCATCTGCAGGGCCAGGGCCCCGGGCCAGAACGCCTCCGGTGGCCCGGCCACTCCTCCGTCGCCGTCCCCGACCCCCTCCCGGTCCCGGCTCCCTGCCGCCCAGGCAATGACGGGCCGATAGAGCTTGCCGTCGATGGTCGGAAGGGGGATCTCCGCCTCCTTCGCCAGCCGGGTGGCCACGGCCCGGAGGCCGTCGCCCACCCGGACCTGGACGTCGGGGATCCGTGGGGTCATCCCGACACCCCGCCCAGTCCGGTGCCGGACGGAGCGCCCACCGGGGAAGCTTCCTCCTTCGACCGGGGACGACAGGTCAGGTGGACCCCCCAGGCGGCGGCGTACCCCGCCGCGGTGGCCAGCACGGCGATCCACAGCCCCTCCAGGACGATCATCCCCAGGGGCATGAGGAGGGTGATCCCGTAGTAGGCCACCATCCAGTTGAGGGGAAGCCTGCTGGCCCACCGCCGAGCGCCGAGGAGCTCCATGGCCCCCATGAGGAGGACCCCGGTACCCAGCCAGCCGGCCAGGTTGATCCAGGGCATCTTGTAGTAGGGTCCGGTCTCGGCCCAGACCCAGTAGTACGGGGACTGGAACGCCATGGCCGGGTCCAGGGCCAGGTCCCACAGGGTGAGGAGGACGGCGGCAAAGGCGATGCGCGGAAGCCAGCTCCCATCGCGGGGGAAGGTGGCCCGGGCCATGACCCAGGCCGGCAGCGCCATGAGGAACCAGGAGAGGGGGATGACCCAGGGGACCCGACCCCCGATTCGGGGACCCAGGAGGCTCGTGTATTCGTAATGACCGAAGGGGAGGCCGGTGCCGGTCCCCAGGTGCTCGGCCAGGAACGACAGCACGAAGACCGCCACGAAGGCGGCCACCCACCGGAGGCGCGCCCGGGCCACCAGGAGAACGCCCAGTACCACGGCCCCGATGAGGATGTGAAGCTGGGCGAAGAAGGCGTAGGAAACTCGCCAGAAGCCCAGGAGGGACTCGGGGATCCGGTCCGGCCGGAGCCCGAAGAGCCCGTATCCCACCAGAGCCGTCACCGTGAAGCCCAGGAGGAGGAGGAGGCCCCCCGTCTCCAGGCGGGACCAGCGGGCGGTGCTGGGGGCCCCGGACTCCGGAGGGGAGTCGGAGGCCGGCGAAGCGGGTTGGGTCACTGGGGTGTCCGCGTGGAAGGTTCGAGGGACCGGTGTCTGATCCAGTGGGCGAAGCTTTCGGCCCCGTCGAAGATGCGGAAGGTCCGGAAGGGCACCTCCTCGGCATCCTCGTGCACGGCCCCGGCCGCTCCGCCACCGAAGACCAGGTCGTAGGGCTCGTCGGCCCGGTAGAACGCCGAGAGGATGTCCAGGCAGCGACGCATCTTGGCGCCCCGGGCCGGCGGCGAGAACGAGATGCACACCAGGGAGGCCCCGTGCCTCCGCTGGAAGGTGGCAAACTCCTCGGCCGGGGTGTTGGGACCAAGGTAATGCACGTTCCATCCCTCCCGCTCCAGGAGGATCCTGACACAGAGGGCACCCAGATGGTGCTCGTCACCCTCCATGGCTCCCACCAGGGCCAGGGGCGGGGGTTCCGCACCGTTCTCCGACGGACCCGAGCGGGCCAGGGGCTCGGTGGTGAGGCGGATCAGGGCCTCCACGATGGCCTGGCTCGCCATGTGTTCTTCTCCGATTCGGAGGCGGCCTTCCCTCCAGGCCGTGCCCACCTCCTTCATGAAGGGCCGGATCAGGCCGTCGCAGACCCGGGCGAAAGACAGGTCCTCCCGTCCGCCCAGTTCCTGCAGCAGCGCCGTGATCCGCTTCGGGTACCCGCGAAGGAGCCATCCCAGGGACAAGGAAACCATCCGCTCGAAGTCATCATGGCGAACGGCGTCCCGAACCGCCAGCCAGACGTGGGACTCGAAGGGCTCGAAGGGGGCCAGATAGGTGGCGATCCCCCGGTCCCCGGCAAATCCCAGTACGGACCGGAGGTAGAGCCGGCGATGCCCACCCTCCGTCTTCTCGGACTCCAGTTCGTCGGCGTCGGTCCAGCGCTTCACGGTGGAGGGATGGACTCCCAGAAGCTCTGCAGCCTCCGAGGTCGTCAGGAAGAGTTCGGAATTGTATGCCTGCATGGTTCCTCCAAGGGACTCCGATCTGGTTTCGACGCCAATCCGCCTGCCTGGTCCACCTGATCGGAAAATGGGGGTGGCGGCCTCGGATTGTCAAGGTTTTATGCACGAAACCTGTACAACCGATCCACAACCCTCGGGGTCCCGTTGGGTTCCCGGCCGGATCCTTCCGGCTGCCTCCCGGTACCTGCGCCCATGCCGAGTCCGCCGCCAACGATCCGCCCCACCGACCTGGTGGTCCCCGACGCCGGGGGCCTCTTCGTCCCTGCGGCCGACCTCTGGATCGATCCCCGGCGGCCCGTGCCCAGGGCGCTGGTCACCCACGGGCACGCGGACCACGCCCGGTCCGGCTCGGAGCACTACCTGGCCGCCGCCTCGGGGGCCGAGATCCTCCGCCTCCGGCTGGGGAGGGAGATCTCCCTCCAGACCCTCGAGTTCGGAGAGGTCCTGCAGGTGGGCGACGCCCGGATCTCGCTCCACCCCGCCGGCCACGTCCTGGGGTCGGCCCAGGTGCGGATCGAAGTGGGAGGCGACGTCACCGTGGTGACGGGGGATTACAAGCGGCAGCCCGACCCCTCCGCGGAGCCCTTCGAGCTCGTGCCCTGCCGGACCCTGGTGTCGGAGTGCACCTTCGGGCTCCCGGTGTATCGCTGGCCGGACCCTTCAGGGGTCATGGAGGAGGTCCTCCGCTGGTGGGAGGAGAACCGGGAGGCCGGCCGCACCTCCATCCTCTGCGGCTACGCCTTCGGGAAGGCCCAGCGCCTCCTGGCCTCCCTGACCCCCCTGCTGGGCGACGACCCGCCGGCCCCCATCCTGGTCCACGGGGCCGTGGAGCGGCTCCTTCCCCCGTATCGCCAGGCCGGGATCCACTTCCCGCCCACCGACAAGGCCGGGGTGGAGGAGGCCCGGGCCCACAAGGGCCGTGCCCTGGTCATCGCGCCCCCCTCGGCGGCGGGCACGCCCTGGACCCGGAAGTTCGGCCCCGTCTCGGTGGGCTTCGCCTCGGGGTGGATGCGGGTGAGGGGCATGCGCCGCCGGAGGGCAGGCGACCGGGGCTTCGTCCTCTCGGACCACGTGGACTGGGACGGGCTCATGGACACGGTGGAGGAGACCGGCGCGGAGCGGGTCCTCCTCACCCACGGTGCCGCGACCGCCGCCGTCCGGTTCCTCCGGGAGGAGCGGGGCCTGGCCGCAGTGGAGCTGCCCCGGGAGGATCGGTGAAGCGCTTCGTCCGCCTCTTCGTGGAGCTGGACCGGACCACCCGCACGACGGAGAAGGTGGCGGCCCTGGAGCGGTACTTCGCGGCCGTCCCCCCTGCCGATGCGGCCTGGGCCACCTCCGTCCTCATGGGCCGGCGGGTGAAGCGCGCCGCCGGCACGGGGCAGCTCCGGGAGTGGGTGGCCGAGGCGTCGGGCACCCCCCTCTGGCTCGTGGAGGAGAGCTACGACGCCGTGGGCGACCTGGCGGAGACGCTTGCCCTCCTCCTCCCGCCCCCCGGGCCGGACGCTCCTCCCCCGCCCCCCCTCCACCGGGTCATGGAGGACTGGATCCTCCCCCTCCCGGAGCTGGACGACGAGGCGACCCGGGAGGTGGTGGAGACGGCGTGGCGCCACCTGGACGAGACGGAGCGCCTCGTCTTCCACAAGCTCCTCACCGGGGGCTTCCGGGTGGGGGTGGGCAAGAAGCTCGTGACCCGGGCCCTGGCCGCCCACGCCGGGATGGATCCCGCCGTCCTGGCCCACCGCCTCACCGGCCCCTGGAGCCCGGACCCGGACACCTTCCGCACCCTCGTGGACCCGGACGCCGACCTCCCCGACGCAGGCCGTCCCTACCCCTTCCTCCTGGCCCACCCCCTGCAGCTCGACCCCCTGGAGCCGGAGGGGGCCCGGGAGCTGGGGCCCGTTTCGGACTGGATCGTGGAGTGGAAGTGGGACGGGATCCGGGCCCAGCTCATCCGCCGCGACGAGGAGGTCCTCCTCTGGTCCCGGGGCGAGGAGGTGGTCACCCCGGCCTTCCCCGAGATCGAGGAGGCCGCCCGGCTCCTCCCCCCCGGCACGGTGCTGGACGGCGAGCTCCTGGCCGTTGGGGACGACCGCCCCCTCCCCTTCGCCGAACTCCAGCGGCGGCTGGGTCGGAAGCGGGTCGGCCCGAAGATCCTCCGCGACGTACCGGTGAAGCTGCTGGCCTGGGACTTACTGGAGGATGGGGGCCGCGACGCCAGGGCCCTGCCGCAGGCCGAACGCAGAGGCGCCCTCGAGGCCCTCTTCCGGAACCTCCCCGAACGGGGCATCCCCCTGGCCCTCTCCCGGGAGGTGGACGCCCCGGACTGGGAGGCGCTGGCCCGGCTCAGGGAGGGGGCGCGGGACCGCGGGGTGGAGGGCTTCATGCTGAAGCGGCGCGATGCCCCGTACGGCGCGGGGCGGGAGCGGGGCACGTGGTGGAAGTGGAAGGTGGACCCCCTGACGCTGGATGCCGTCCTCATGTACGCCCAGCGGGGCCACGGGCGGCGCGCGTCGCTCTACACCGACTACACCTTCGGCGTGTGGGACGGCGACGACCTGGTCCCCGTGGGCAAGGCGTATTCGGGGCTCACCGACAAGGAGATCCGGGAGACGGACCGCTGGATCCGCCGCCACATCGTGGAGAAGTTCGGGCCCGTCCGGTCCGTGGAGCCCGGGCTCGTGTTCGAGCTCGCCTTCGACTCCATTCGGCGCTCCAGCCGGCACCGCTCGGGGGTGGCGCTGCGGTTTCCCAGGATGGCCCGCCGGCGTCCCGACAAGGCGCCGGCGGAGGCAGACACCCTGGCCCGCGTACGCGCCCTCCTGCCCCCGGCGGAGGGCCATGGCCCCGCGGGACCGGGCGATGGCTGAATCGGCCTCCGGAGGCCGCTCCGGCCATGGCGATGTGGCGCCCCCACCCCCACCCCCGCCCCCGCCCCCACTCCCGGGGGCCGACGCCCTCCACCACCTCCGCCAGTGGTTCGAGGGTCGGGGCTGGACCCCCTTCCCCTTCCAGGAGGAGGCCTGGGCCGCCTGGCGCGCCGGCGAGAGCGGGCTCATCCACGCCCCCACCGGGGTGGGGAAGACGCTGGCGGCGTGGGGCGGGCCGCTCCTGGGTGGGCTGGGTGGGCCAGGTGGGCCGGGCGGGCCGGGCGCGCTCGGCGGCGAGGACGTCCCGGCAGGCGCCCCCGCCCCCACCCCTCCGCCTCCTCTGGATCACCCCCCTCCGGGCCCTGGCCCGCGACACCCTGCGGCAGCTCCGGGAGCCGGTGGACGCCCTTGGGCTCGACTGGAGCCTGGAGCTCCGCACCGGCGACACCTCCTCCAGCCGGAAGGCCCGCCAGCTCCAGCGCCTCCCCACGGTCCTGGTCACCACCCCCGAGTCCCTCACCCTCCTCCTGAGCTACCGGAAGACGGCCCGCCAGCTCCGGCGGCTGGAGGGCGTGGTGGTGGACGAGTGGCACGAGCTCGTGGGCTCGAAGCGGGGGGTGCAGACGGAGCTCGCCCTGGCCCGCCTCCGGCGCTGGAACCCCGCGCTTCGCACCTGGGGGGTCTCGGCCACCCTGGGGAACCTTGAGGAGGCCCGGGACGTCCTCATGGGCACGGGGCGCCAGGGCCGCATCGTCCGGGGCCCCCGGCGACCCCCGCCCCGCATTCGCACCCTCCTCCCCACCGACCCCGGCCGCTTCCCCTGGGCCGGCCACCTGGGCCTCGCCCTCCTGGACCAGGTGACGGAGGAGCTGGACCGCCCCGGCACGGCCCTGGTCTTCACGAACACCCGCTCGCAGGCGGAGGTCTGGCACGATGCCCTCCTCCAGGCCCGCCCCGACTGGGAGGGCGAGGTGGCCCTCCACCACGGCTCCCTGGAGCGGAAGCTCCGCACCGAGGTGGAGGCGGCGCTGGAGGCCGGCGAACTCCGGGCCGTGGTCTGCACCTCGTCGCTGGACCTGGGGGTGGACTTCCCCGCCGTGGACCGGGTCCTCCAGGTGGGCTCCCCCCGGGGCACCGGCCGCCTCCTCCAGCGGGCGGGACGGAGCGGCCACACCCCCGACGGCCGGAGCCAGCTCACCGGTGTCCCCACCCACGCCTTCGAGATCGTGGAGTTCGCCGCCGCCCGGGAGGCCGCGAGCCGCCAGCAGATCGAGGCCCGCCCCCCGGTGGAGCGGCCCCTGGACGTGCTGGCCCAGCACCTGGTCACGGTGGCGCTGGGTTCGGGCTTCCGCGCCCCCGAGCTCCTGGCCGAGGTCCGCACCGCCCGGGCCTACCGGGACCTCACCGGGGAGGAGTGGGGCTGGACGCTGGACTTCGTGACCCGGGGCGGCGCGGCCCTCCAGGCCTATCCCCGCTACCGGCGGGTGGTGGAGGAGGACGGCGTCTTCCGCGTGCGGGACCGGAGCCTGGCCCGCAGGCACCGCATGACGGTGGGCACGATCACGGACGACGCCCAGCTCGTGGTGCGCTACCGGAAGGGGGCCCGCCTGGGCACGGTGGAGGAGTCCTTCCTCTCCCGCCTTCGCCCCGGCGACACCTTCCTCTTCGCCGGCCGACGCCTGGAGCTCCTCCGCATCCGCGACATGACGGCCCAGGTCCGGAGGGCCCGGGGGCGATCCGCAGGCTCGGGGCGAGGCCGCACCGCGGTGCCCCGCTGGATGGGGGGTCGGCTCCCCCTCTCCACCGAGCTGGGGGGAGTGGTCCTGGAGCTCCTCCAGCGCTGGGGCGAGGCCCCCTCCATCGAAGCCGCCCGGGGTGCCGGGGGGGAGGGCAGCACAGGGGACGACCCCGACGGGGAGGGACCGGGCCCGCAGGGCAGCGATGCCCACGAGCAGGCGGCGGTGGCCGGCCTCCTGGAGGTGCAGCGGCGCTGGTCCGCCCTCCCCTCTCCGGACACCCTCCTGGTGGAGGCGTGCACCTCCCGGGAGGGCCACCACCTCTTCTTGTACCCCTTCCTGGGGCGCCTCGTCCACGAGGGGCTGGGCGCCCTCCTGG
The DNA here is from genome assembly GCA_007692505.1 of Gemmatimonadales bacterium. Lineage (GTDB taxonomy): Bacteria > Gemmatimonadota > Gemmatimonadetes > Longimicrobiales > Gaopeijiaceae > REBX01. Next base: position 28,597 of record REBX01000161.1, read on the forward strand.
CCTGGCGGCTGAGCCGCGCCGAGCCCCGGTCCATCCAGTACTCGGTGAACGACTACGGCCTCGAGCTCGTGTGTGCCGACCCCCTGGCGCTGGACGACCCGGAGCACCTCCTCTCCACCGACGCCCTGTTGGACGACCTCATGGCGTGCATGAATGCCACCGAGCTGGCCCGGCGCCAGTTCCGCGAAATCGCCCGGGTGGCGGGGCTCGTCTTCCCCGGGTACCCGGGGCGGAGCAAGTCGGCGGGGCAGGTCCAGGTCTCCAGCGGGCTCCTCTTCGACGTCCTGGAGCGGTGGGACCCGGCGAACCCCCTCCTCTCGCAGGCTCGCCGCGAGGTCCTGGACCGGGAGCTCCACGTGGACCGGATGCGTCGGGGGCTGGACCGGCTCCAGACCCTCCCCGTGGTCCGGACGACGCCGGAACGCTTCACCCCCCTGGCCTTCCCCATCTGGGCGGAGCGGCTCCACGCCAGGGTGTCCTCCGAGTCGTGGGCCCAGCGGGTGCGGAAGATGGCGCTGCGGCTGGAGAAGGCCGCCGGAGACGCCCCGTGACGGGGCCCGGCGAGGGTCCCCCCCGGGGCACCCGTCCGGCAACCGAGCCTCCGGGGGGCGCCGGCCCGGAAGCCGGCCTCGCCTTCACCTGGCACGGCCAGCGCCTCCGGGCCCTGCCCCACCGGGCCCTCTGGTGGCCCGACCGGGGCGCGCTGGTGGTGGCCGACCTCCACCTGGGGAAGGAGGCCCACTTCCGCGCCCGGGGCATCCCCGTGCCGGAGGGGCCCGGCCAGGCGGACGACCTCCGGGTCCGGTCGCTCCTGGCCGGACTGGGAGCACGAAGCCTGGTGGTCCTGGGCGACCTGGTCCACGGGGCCCCGTCCTGGACCCCGGCGGTGGAGGCCATCCTCAAGGGCTGGATGTCCATGGCGGAGGTCCGGGTGGTCACCGGGAACCACGACCTCCGGGCCGGGCTCCAGGAGGCGCCGGAGGGTCTGGAGTGGCTCCCGGAGGGCACGATGCTGGGCCCCTTCCGCCTCCACCACCACCCGGTGGCCCCGGACGGGGGCACACCCCTCCTGGCCGGCCACCTCCACCCGGTGGTCCGGCTCCGGGGAGCCGACGGCGACGGGGTGCGAGCGCCCTGCTTCTGGATCCGGCAGGACGCCATGGTCCTCCCGGCCTTCGGCAGCTTCACCGGCGGGCACCCCGTCCGGCCCGGCCCCGGGGACCGGATCCTGGTCACGGGCCCGTCCCCGCGAGACGGGGTGGTGGAGGTCCCCACGGGGCGCTGAGGAGGGCCGCCCCGGCGGGAGGGCTCCGGGGCTCGATCGCTCCGCCCCGTCTTGCCGCCCGCTCCCCCCGTCTGCGGCTGCCTGCCGCCCCGCCCTGCTTGCCCGGCCCCCTGTGCGCCCCTACGTTTGCGGGATCCACAGGATACCCCGCTCTACCGTCCACCCGCCCGCACAGGGCAGGAGTCCATCCGGCATGCTCCCACGTCTTCGTCTGCTCGCCCTCGCCCTCGTGGTCCCCTTCGCCCTGGCCGCCTGCGCCGATGCCCCCCAGGGCATGGAGCTGGACGCCGACGCCGTCGTGGACGGCCAGATCCCGGCGCCCCCCAACGTGGACGGCCCCCCGGACAACGCCGAGACCTCCGACTCGGGGCTCGCCTGGATCGTCCTGGAGCCCGGGGACGGCGAGACGAGCCCCACCCCGGCAGACATGGTCCGGGTGCACTACACCGGATGGCAGACGGACGGGACCATGTTCGACAGCTCCGTGGTACGAGGAGCGCCGGCCGAGTTCCCGGCGGGCGGCCTGATCCCCGGGTGGGTGGAGGGGCTCCAGCTCATGACGGAGGGCGAGACCCGTCGCTTCTGGATCCCCGCCGAGCTGGCCTACGGCGACGAGCCGGCGCAGCCCGGCGCACCCTCGGGACTCCTGGTCTTCGACGTGCAGCTCATCGAGGTTCTCTCCAACTGAGGCACTCCACATGATCCGTTCCTTCTCCGCCCTCTCCGTGGCCCTGGTGGTGGGCCTCTCCGCCTGCGCCGACGCCGATTCCAGCCCGTCGCCGGCCGATGCGGCCAGCGACGACCCGCAGGTCTTCACCTCCGCCCAGCATGACTACCGGTTCGTTGCCGTCACCGGCGGACTGGAGCACCCCTGGGGGCTCCAGTTCCTCCCCGACGGAGACCTCCTGGTCACGGAGCGTCCCGGCCGTCTCCGGGTGGTCCGGGACGGAGAGGTGCTGGAGGACCCGGTGGCAGGGCTTCCCGAGGTGCGGGTGGGCGGCCAGGGCGGACTCCTGGACGTGGCCCTGCATCCGGACTTCGAGGAGAACCACCTGGTCTACCTGGCCTACGCCAAGCCCGGCGACGACGGGGAGACGGGGACCACGGCGGTCATCCGCGGGGTCTTCCGGGACCACGAGCTCCACGACGTGGAGGAGGTCTTCGAGGCCGACGCCTGGTCGTCGGGGCGGGGGCACCACGGCTCTCGCATCGCCTTCGATGCCGACGGCTACATGTTCATCTCGGTGGGGGACCGCCAGGCCCGGCCCGGCGAGGACCTGAGGGCGCATCCGTCCCAGGACAACTCCAACCATGTGGGCGTCATGATCCGGCTCCACGACGACGGGACGGTCCCCGAGGACAATCCCTTCGTGGATGACGCGGACGCCCTTCCCGAGATCTGGAGCTACGGACACCGGAACCCCCAGGGTCTGGCCGTCCACCCCGAGACGAACGAGGTCTGGCACTCGGAGCACGGCCCCCAGGGCGGCGACAAGCTGAACCGGATCCTCCCGGGGCGGAACTACGGATGGCCCGTGGTGGGCTGGGGCGTGAACTACGGGGCCGGTACCCCCATCCACGAGGCCGTCCGGGCCGAGGGGATGGAGGACCCGGTCCACCACTGGACCCCGTCCATCGCCACCTCGGGGCTCATGATCTACACCGGGGACCGGTTCCCCGCCTGGCAGGGCGACATCTTCGTGGGGGGCCTCCGGGGCCAGCAGCTGGCCCGGGTCACCCTGGACGACGACCACCGCGTGGTGAACGAGGAGACCCTGGTCCGGGACATGGGCCGGATCCGCGACGTGCGGCAGGGCCCCGATGGCAACATCTGGCTCGTCTTCGACCACGGTGCGGACCACGAGCTCCACATCGCCCGGCTGGAGCCCGCCTCCTGACCCGGAGGTGACCGACCGGCGAGGCGGTCAGGCGGTCCCTCCGGGGGCCCCGGCCGCCTCGTCGGCCTGCTCCTCCTCGGCCATCCGGGCCTCCTCCTCCTCCGCCAGCCGCCCCACGGCGTCCACCAGGTCGCTGAAGATGAAGGCGTGGATGGGGAAGATGGCGTACCAGTAGAGGATCCCCGGGAGCCCCGAGGGCTGGAAGAGGGCCTTCTGGACCAGGCGGGTTCCCCCCTCCTCCGGGAGGGCCTCCCACTGGAGCCACGCCTTTCCGGGCACCTTCATCTCGGCCCGGAGGCGGAGGAGTCGATCCTCCTCCAGGGCCTCCACCCGCCAGAAGTCCAGTGCCTCTCCTGTGCTGAGCTTTCGGGGATCCCTCCGGCCCCGCCTGAGCCCCGGCCCCCCCACCAGCTGGTCCAGGACCCCACGGCACCACCAGGCCCACTGCCAGACGAGCCAGCCCCGGTCCCCTCCCAGGGACGTGAAGGCCCGAAAGGCTGCCCGGGGACTCGCCGCGATCTTCCGGGTGCGGACCTCCCGGACGATCCCCTCCGAATCCTCGTACTCGAAGGTGTCGCCGTTGCCCAGGGCCCCGCTCCATCGCGTCGTCACCATCCCGGTCTCGATGCGCTGCAGGGCCAGCTCCACCGACCGCTTGTAGGAGATGGGCTCCACCGAGGGGAAGAGCTCCCGGGCCCGCTCCGTGTCGGCCACCACGGGGTGGATGACCCCCTTCACCAGGGGCATGGCGATGCTGTTGGGGATGGGGGTGACCAGGCCCACCCACAGCCCGGCCAGGCGGGGCGACAGAACGGGGACGGGCACGATGAAACGGCGGAACCCCCGCACCGAGGCGTACACCTGCATCATCTGCCGGAAGGTGAGGGGGTCCGTGCCCACCTCCAGGACCCCGTGGGGCGTGCGGGCCTCGGCGGCCAGGACCAGGTACTGGAGGATGTCCCGCACCGCGATGGGCTGGACGTCGTTGAGGATCCAGCGCGGCGCCACCATGGCCGGAAGCCGCTCTGTGAGATACCGCACCATCTCGAACGAAGCGGAGCCGGAACCGATGATGGGCCCGGCCCTGAGTTCGGTGCCCGGAAGCCCTTCCCTCAGGATCCGCCCGACTTCCGCGCGGCTGCGGAGGTGCTCGGACTGGGGCCCCTTTTCGGTGCGGGGCAGGATGCCGCCCAGGTAGACCAGGAGGGGGACTTCCCGGGCCGCTTCCACGAAGTGCTCGGCCGCCTCCCGGTCGCGCCGGGCGAAGTCGGAGCCCCCGTACATGGAGTGGACCAGGTAGTAGGCGGCGTCCATCCCCCGGGCGATGCCCTCCAGGGAGGCCGGGTCCTCCAGGTCGCCCACCACCACCTCCACCCGGTCCTGCCAGCTCCGGCCGCGGAGCCTTCGGGGGTCCCGGACCAGGACGCGGACGTCGTGCCCCCGGTCGAGGAGGCGAGGAACGAGACGACCGCCGATGTAGCCTGTGGCGCCGGTGACGAGGATCCGCACGGGACGGCCTCCGGGACGGAGGAATGGAGGGGTGGGCGGTGGGCTACCCCTCCTGCTCCCGGAGGATTCCCGACAGGAAGGGGAGGAGCTGCTTCTTCCGGCTCACCACCCCGTTCAGGCGCCAGATCTCGGTGCCGTCCACCATGGGGTAGCTGATGGCCTCGGCCACGGCCCGGGCCCCCCGGACCATGAGGAGGGAGTCCTGGGTCTTCACGTCGGTGACCATGAGGGCGGCGAAGTGGAGGCCGTGGC
>REBX01000191.1 GCA_007692505.1 Gemmatimonadales bacterium
GCAGGACCAGGGCCAGGAGGGCCGCCACGAAGGCCTCCACCGTGGTCCCGATGGCGGCGCGCCCGGCCTCCAGCGTCTTCATCGCATTGAAGAGGAGGAGGGGGGCGGCGGCCATGGTGAGGAATCCGAAGACCCCGAGGAGCCCCCAACCCCCCGGGGTGTGGGGGAGGACCACGGCCTCCCCGCGGACCGCCCAGGCCAGGGAGAGGAGGGCTGTCCCGCCCACGGTGCTCCAGAAGAGGGGGGCCAGCGCACCCATGGACGGCCCCCAGTACTTCCCGAACATGGCATACGTGCCGTAGGTGATTCCACACAGGCAGCCCCAGAGGATCCCGGCCACGGTCAGGTCGACGTCGACGCCGCGGGCCCCGAACACGGTGAGCCAGACCCCCGCTACCGAGAGGAGGGCCAGCCCCACTCGGGCCGGGCTCAGAAGCTCGCCAAAGAGGAACCGGGAGCAGGCCACCACCCAGGCCGGGGCCAGGTACAGCAGTGCCACCGTGGCCGCCACTCCCACCCGCTCCGTGGACATCTGGTAGGCCAGCTGGAACACGCCCACCACGAGCCCCCCGAAGCCCAGCACCGGGAGCCAGAGACGGCGGGGCAGGCGGAGCCCGCCGGGGGCTTTCCAGAGCACGAGGAGGAGGATGAACACCGTACCCGAGGCCGGGCGCAGGATCGCCACCGACTCCGGCGGGATCCCCATGCGGAAGAAGGCGATGCTGAAAGGGCCCGACGTGGCCCACAGGGTCCCGGCCAGGACGACCTGCAGATAGGCGACGAGGACCGCACGGGGGGATGGGGGCTCGGACATCCCCCAAGCTACCTCCGGGGCCGTCGGGGGGTGAAGGCGGGGGCGAAGGGAGTCCGTTCGACGGGAACCACCCTGGAGCGGATCGATCCGGGGTGGTTCCCGACGGGAGGACGGGCCCGTACCTTCATCCGGTCCCGCCCCCGGAGTCCTGCCCCCGCCTCCCCAATCCGTCCTCTTCATGGCCGACGACTCGCCTCGCCCCCATCGCTTCCTCCTGCGACTCACCCCCAGGCTCCAGCCGTACCGGTGGGCCCTCGTATGGGCCACGGTCCTGGTGGTGGTGGGCACGGCCATAGGGCTCGCGTTCCCCCTGGCCCTGGGGGAGCTCCTGGATGCGGCCTTCGAGATCGGGGACCGGGACACCCTGAACCGGCTGGGCCTCATCCTGCTGGTCCTCTTCGCCCTCTACGGGGTGGTGAACTTCGGGCAGAGCTACCTCATGGCGGCAGTCTCGGAGCGTATCGTGGCCGACCTCCGCCGGGAGCTCTTCGGCCACCTGGTGCGGCAGTCCCCGGGGTACTTCGACCGGGAGCGCACCGGTGAGCTCTCCAGCCGGCTGGCCAGCGACGCCGGCCTGGTGCAGTCCATCCTTCGGTTCGGGATCCCCGAACTCGTCCGACAGGGGCTCTTCCTCCTGGGCGCCGTGGCCCTCATCACCATCACGGACTGGCGCCTCACGGCGGTGACCCTGGTGGCCATCCCTCCCACCGTCCTGGCCGGCTGGATCCTGGGGCGTCGGGTCCGGCGGATCAGCACGGGGATCCAGGACCGCCTCGCCGACGCGGTGTCCCGGGCCGAGCAGGTCTTCACCCAGATCCGGGTGGTCCAGGGCTTCACCCGGGAGGACTGGGAGGCCCGCCTCTTCGCCCGGGAGATCGACGCCACCCGGGATGCCGGGCTCCGCCGGGCCATGGCCCGGGCGATCCTCACCGGGGTGGTGACCTTCACCGCCTTCGGCGCCATCGGGCTGGTCATGTGGGAGGGAGGGCGCCTGGTGCTGGATGGCACCCTCACGGCAGGTACCCTCTTCGCCTTCCTCTTCTACGCCGTCTTCATTGCCGGGGCCGTGACCTCCCTGGCCGGCTTCTGGAGCAATTTCCAGGAGGCCGCCGGGGCCGCCCGCCGGATCTTCGAGATCCTGGACCGCCCCGTGGACCTCCGGGACCCGCCTGATCCGGTGGAGCTGCCCCGTCCGGTGGAGGGGCGGGTGGAGTACCGGGGGGTGACCTTCCGGTACGGCGAGGACCTCCCCCGGGTCCTCATGGGGATCGACCTGGTCATGGAGCCCGGCGAGACCGTGGCCCTGGTGGGGTCCTCCGGTGCGGGGAAGAGCACCCTGGCCTCCCTCCTGCCCCGCTTCCACGATGTGGAGGACGGCGAGGTCCTCCTGGACGGGGTCGACGTCCGGAAGGTCCGGCTGGCCGACCTCCGGGGGGCCATGGGGATCGTCCCCCAGGAGCCCATGCTCTTTGCCGGCACGATCCGGGAGAACCTGGCCTACGGCCGTACCGACGCCACCGACGACGAGATCGAGGAGGCTGCCCGGGCCGCCCACGCCCACGATTTCATCTCCGGGTTCCCCCGGGCCTACGGGGAGATGGTGGGTGAGCGGGGTGTCACCCTCTCTGCCGGTCAGCGCCAGCGCATTGCCATTGCCCGGGTCATGCTGCGCTCCCCGGCAGTGCTCATTCTGGACGAGGCCTCCAGCGCACTGGACAGCGAGTCCGAGGCTCTGGTACAGGCGGCGCTGGAGCGACTCATGGCGGATCGCACCACCCTGGTCATCGCCCATCGCCTCACCACGGTCCTCCGGGCCGACCGGATCCTGGTCCTGGACCAGGGCGAGATCGCGGACCGGGGCACCCACCGGGAGCTCCTGGAGCGGAGCGGGACTTACCAGCGCCTCTACCGGCGTCAGTTCGAGGAGGCCATCTCCAGGACGCCTTCCTCGAGCCAGGCGTAGCGGTCCTCCATGGCGCCCCGGGCCGCCTCGTAGGTGGCCCGGTCCTCGGGACCGAAGAGCTCCCGGAAGGAGCGTTCGATCCGGATCCGGGCTCCCCGGCAGAAGACGTCGGCCAGCTCCTCGGAGCTCCGGTCGTCGGGGTTCTCCCGGACAAGCTCCCGGGCGCGGACGCAGGTGGCCGCCATCATGAAGGCCTCGGCGCCCACATCCACGGCCCGCCCCAGCACGGCCTGGCGCTTCTCCAGCCCGCCGCCGAAGCGGACCATGCAGTGGAAGAGCGCCCGGGCCAGGCGACGGGAGGTGCGTTCCACGTAGCGCAGGTGGGGAGCCAGGGGACCGAACTCCGAGTAGCGGGGCCAGCGACCCCATCCGATCCAGCGCGACGGGTACCACCAGGCGTAGTGGAAGCCGCCCCGGACCGCTGCTTTCAGCCGGGTGCCCATGGGCTTGGAGGGGTCCACCATGTCGCCGGCCACCTTCAGGTGGGTGTCCACCGCCTCCCGGGCAATGAAGAGGCGCATGATCTCGGAGGAGCCCTCGAAGATCAGGTTGATCCTGAGGTCCCGGAGAGCCCGCTCCACCGGGATGGGGTCCTCGCCCCGGTCCCGGAGGGAGTCGGCGGTCTCGTAGCCCCGCCCGCCCCGGATCTGGAGGGCGTCATTGGCCACGTCCCAGGCCACCTCCGAGTGCCACATCTTGGCCAGGGCTGCCTCCATCCGCAGGTCGTAGGTCCCGGCGTCTGCCATGCGGGAGGTGAGCTCCACCCCGGCCTCCATGGCGAAGGTCCGGGCCGCCATGGAGCCCAGCATCTGGGCCACGGCATCGTGCTTCCCGATGGCCTGTCCCCACTGGTTTCGCTCCGCCGCCCACCGGCGGGATACCTGGAGGAGCTGCTTCCCGGAGGCCGCGCAGAAGGCCGGGAGGGAGAGCCGTCCGGTGTTCAGGGTGACCAGGGCCAGCCGGAGTCCGCCCCCCTCCTCCCCCACCAGGTTCTCGGCGGGGACCTTCACGTCCTGGAAGCGGATGATCCCGTTGGAGAGCCCCCGGAGTCCCATGAAGTGGCACTCGTGCTCCACCGACACTCCTTCCTGGGCTGTCTCCACGATGAAGGCGGTGATGGGGCGCTTCGCCTTCACCCCTTCCCGTGGCGGGGTCCGGCACATGACCACCATGAGTTCGGCCCGGGGTCCGTTCGTGCACCAGAGCTTCTCGCCATTCAGGATCCAGTGGGACCCATCGGAGGAGAGCTCTGCGGTGGTGGCCAGGTTCGCCGGGTCCGACCCCACTTCGGGCTCGGTGAGGGCAAAGGCCGAGAGGGCGCCAGCGGCAATCCGGGGGAGGAACCGCTCCTTCTGGTCCTCCGTCCCGAAGAGGGTGAGGGGCTTGGGGACCCCGATGGACTGGTGGGCCGAGAGGAAGGCTCCGGTGGAGGCACACCGGGAGGACACGATCCCCAGTGCCTTGTTGTACGTGAGCTGGGAGAGGCCCAGCCCCCCGTATTCCTCGGGGATCCGGATCCCGAATGCCCCCAGTTCCCGGAGGCCGTCCAGTACCTCCTCGGGGACGTGGCCCTCCCGGTCGATGGCGTCACCGTCCACGTTCTCGCGGACGAAGGCGGTGAGGCGATCCAGGAATTCCCGGCCCCGGGCCTGTTCCTCCGGGTCCGGGGTGGGCGGCGGGTGGATGAGGTCCAGCCGGAAGTCCCCCTCGAAGAACTGCCTCATGAAGCTGGTTTCGGACCAGTCTGTCTGGCGGGCGGACTCCGCCACCTCGCGGGATTCCCGCTCCGTGGAGTGCACATGGCCGTTTCCGCCGGTGTCTGCGGCGGCCTCCGATTCTTCGGGAGTTCGGTCGGACGCTCGTTCGGTGGGTGCGGTCGTGGCCATGGTTCCGGGGGGCTTGGGGTGGGGCGTGGGGACGCTTCGAGAGAGGGGCCTCGGGGCCGACCGAGTCCTGCAGGCGTGCTCGGACGGGTCAGCGTCCGTTGCCCCTCCTACCCCCTGAATATCGGTGAGGTCGGCGCGGCGTGCCAGAACCCGGGCCCCGGGGCGGTCGGGCACCCCCCGGGTCCAGGAGCTCCAGGAGCTCGCCCATGCGGGCGTTCCCGTCGCGTTCTCCCAGCTCCATGAGGGCTCCGATATAGCCCGGGTCGAAGAGGAGGAAGGAGAGGACGTCGGGGCTCCGGGTCTCCCGGGTCCCCAGCCCCCGGAAGAGGAAGCGGACCCCCCGGGGCAGGTCCACCTCGAAGTCGGCAGCCCGCCGCCCCAGGTCCACCGAGGGACGGATGGCCTGAAGGCGGACGGGTCTGAGGTCTCCGGCAGCTTCCTGACTGTCCGGGGGCAGGGCCTCCAGGACCCGGTTCATTCGCTCCATACGAAGGGTGTCCTGGTCCAGGAGGTCCAGGAAGACCGCATTCATGAGCTGCCCCGCCACCTGGGCCGGGGGCGGGTACGGGTCAAGCTCCCGGGGGATGGGGTCCTCGCCGGGCATGCGGTCAAAGCGGGTGGAGAGGGCCAGGACCCGGCCGGCACCCAGGCGGACGGCGGGGGAGAGGGGGGCCACCAGGCGGATCCCGCCGTCGCCGAACCACTCGGTGCCGATGGGGACGGCGGGGAAGAAGAGGGGGAGGGCGGCCGATGCCATGACGTGGTCCAGGGTGAGGGAGGTCATCCGGGACCGCCTCAGGGGCCGTTCCCAGAGCTCCACGTCGGAGGCGCCCTGCACCCACGTGACGGACCGCCCCGTGGTGTAGGACGACGTGCTCAGGGACACCGCCCTCAGGTGGCCCTCCTGGATGCGGTGGTTGATCCCCGGGATGGGCTCGCTGCCCGACCGGACCTGAAGGGCCTCGCACAGGAACCGTCGGAGGGGCGAGACGTCCACGAGGCTTCGGGGGGCCTCGGCGGCGGAGGGCCCCGCGGAGGAGCGGGAGGACGGACCCATCCCCCCGGAAAGGAGCCGGAGGCCCCAGCGGAGGCTGGTGAGGGCCAGGCTGGGGAGGTCGGTGCGGAACACCCGATCCATGCGGAGGCCCAGCCAGAGGTGGGCCAGGTCCTCCACGGCCTCGGCGAAGGTGCCGGCGTGGCGGGCCAGGTGGATGGCGTTGATGGCGCCTGCAGAGACCCCGGTGAGGATGGGGACCTCCAGGTTCGGGCGCACCCGGGCGATGGCACGGAGGACGCCCACCTGGTATGCGGCCCGGGCACCTCCCCCGCCCAGGACCAGGCCCAGAGGGTCCATATCCCTGGGTGGGACGGGCTTCCCGGCGGGTGGGTCGGGGCGTGGGATGGTGCCTCTGGAGTCCATGGCGGTCGGGGTCGGGAACGTTTGGGGGTGACCGGGCATTGCCCGAGGCGAGTCCGGTGCTTCATATTAAACGTCCCGGGGTCTTCGCGACTCCCCCCTCGTGATTGGTGCCGGCCCGGGCGGTCGGCATCCGCTGTTCGCGGTGCCCCTCCTCCTCGGGGAGGCGCCCGTACCATCCATCCCGGAGAATCGACGGCATGAGGTATCCCCCCTCCCCATCCCTACTGGCCCAGTTCGCCCGCCGGAGCCGATCCCTGGCCCGGCTGGGGCTCCCCCTCCTCGTTTTCCTCGCCCTCACCACGTCCCCGGCCGACGGGCAGTGGACCGAGACCCCGGGGCCCGGAACGTGGGCCCTCCAGGACGTGACGGTGAACCACGCCGACGGAACGGTGGAGGAAGGGGTCACCCTGGTGGTCCGGGACGGCGTGATCCAGGCCATGGGGGTGGATGCAGAGGTGCCTGCAGGGGCCCGTCGGGTCTCCTGGGACGAGGGCACCCTCCGCGAGTTGCCCGGCCTGGTGGACGCCCAGGGGAACGGGTCCATGGACTGGCCGGAGGCGAGCCGGGAAGGGGTCTCCCCCTTCAACCCCACTCGGGAGGTCCAGCGGTTCACGCCCCACCGTTCGGCAGCGGACTTCCTGGCGGATGCCGGTCCGGACTTTTCCAGCCAGCGGGAGGCAGGCGTGGTGGCCTCGGTGATCCTCCCCCCACCGGGGATCATGACGGGGCAGGCGTCACTGGTCCTCCACCGCGTGGATGCCCGGACGCCCCGTGAGCTCATCCTCCAGTCTTCCCTGGGGGTGGTGACCGCCTTCCAGGGGGCACAGGGTGCCTACCCCGGGACCCTCATGGCCCAGCAGGCCTTCCTCCGGCAGATGTTCGAGGACGCCCGGCACTACACTGCCCACAGTGGCGGATCCGGCGCTACGGCGCCCCGGGGAATGGCCACCGGGACCCACGACGCCGACCTGGAGCTCCTGAACCAGATGATGGACGGCCAGGTCCGAACCCTCTTCCGGGTGAATGGGGCCGAGGACATCCGCCGCGTCCTGGCCCTGGTGGACGAGTACGGGCTCGACGTGACGCTGGTAGGCGGGCGGGAGGCCGGTCTCCTGGCAGATGAGCTGGCCCGTCGGGGGATTCCGGTGTGGCTGAACGCCTACCTGCCGAACCCCGACGAGTGGGATCCGGAGGACGACGAGGCCGAGCTGAGCCCGGCAGCCTTCCGGGAGCGTGAGCGGCTCCTGAGGGCGTGGCAGACCCCTGCACAGCTGGCCGAGGCCGGCGTGGACTTCGTCTTCACCTCCGGCGGGTCCGGGGGCGGGAGCAACATGCTGGCCGGGGTGCGTCGGGCCATCGAGTGGGGACTGGACGAGGAGGTTGCCCTCCGGGCCCTCACCTCCGGGCCTGCTGGGGCCTTCGGGCTGGACCACCTGGCCCGCATCGAGGCCGGGGGGGCCGCCACCTTCATCGTGACGGACGGGCCCCTGCTGGAGGAGGGTCGGGGGATCGCCTGGACCTTCGTGAACGGCCAGGTGGAGGAGGGGCGGACGCCCCGGGCCTCCGGCGACGAGCCCGAGGAGGGCGACGGGGTGGATCCTGCAGTGGCCCAGGAGCTGGATGGCCGCTGGGAGGGCTCCGCCGTGGCGCAGGGCCAGTCCATCCCCGTGACGGTGGTCTTCCGGTGGGACGGCACCGAGCTCACCGGCGAGGCCGACTTCGCCGAGGAGGGAAGTGAGTCCCTGGACGACATCCGTACCACGGAGGACGGGGTCACCTTCCGCATGGCCTCCCCCCAGTTCCAGGGCGCCGCCATGGACTTCTCGGCGACACTGGACGGGGACCGGATGACCGGGTCCGCCACCATCCTCATACCGCAGGGACAGTTCGACCTGGACTTCAGCCTCGAGCGCCGACCCGGTGGTCTGGAGGACGTCCGATGAACCCCGTCCCCCGCATGCCCCACAGCTCCCGCGAAACCGCCCCCCCACGGAATGCACTTTCCGCCATGCGACTTCCCGCCAACCTCCGCCCCCTCCTGACCCTCGTGGCGCTCCTCGTGTTCTGGCCGGCGACCTCGTCGGCGCTGGAGGCGCAGGAGCCCCTCCTGCAGCTCCCTCCGGACCAGATCGAGTATCCCCGGGGAGATGTCTTCATCTCGGAGCTGGATGCCGTCTGGACCGCCACCGGAGAGGTGCTGGAGGGAGCGTCCATCCTGATCCGGGATGGGATCATCGAGGCCATGGGCGTCGACCTGGAGGCTCCCGAGGGGGTCACGGTCATCGACGGTCGGGGCCGGACCGCCATGCCCGGCATCGTGGACGAGCACTCCCACACGGCCCAGGTGGGCACGAACGAGGGCTCCTCACCCACGGTTCCCGAGGTGATGGTCATGGAGGCCCTGGACCCCGGGAGCTTCAACATCTTCCGTGCCCTCCAGGGCGGGGTGACCACAGCCCGGATCATGCACGGGAGCGCGAACCCCATCGGGGGCCAGAGCGCCGTCATCAAGATGCGCTGGGGAATGGATCGGACCCACGACCTCCTGGTCCCCGGTGCGCCCCGGGCCGTGAAGTTCGCCCTGGGGGAGAACGTGACCCGGAAGCCCCAGCAGGCCCGGGGGCCGGCCACCCGCTTCCCGGCCTCCCGTCCCGGGGTGGAAGCGATCTACGTGCAGGCCTTCACGGCGGCACAGGAGTACCGTGACCTCTGGGCCGAATACGAGGCGAACCCGGGGGCCTTCGACGGCCCCCCCCGCCGGGACCTCCGCCTGGAGGCCCTGGTGGACATCATGGAGGACCGGATCCGGATCCACGCCCACTCCTACCGGAATGACGAGATCCTCATGCTGGTGCGGATCGCGGACCGGTTCGGATTCACCATCGATAACTTCACCCACGCCCTGGAGGCCTACCGGATCGCCGACGAGCTCCGGGAGCACGGGGCGGGCAACTCCACCTTCTCCGATTGGTGGCAGTTCAAGCTCGAGTCCTACGACGCCATCCCCTACAACGCCACCATCACGGCGCAGAAGGGAGTCCTCACGGCGCTGAACTCGGACCTCACCTGGCTCCAGCCCTTCATGACCTGGGAGATCCCCAAGCCTGTCCAGTACGGCGGGGCTTCCCGGGAGGAGGCGCTCCGCATGCTCACCCTGAATCCGGCCATCATGCTGGGTGTGGAGGAAATGGTGGGAAGCCTCGAGGTGGGGAAGCACGGTGACGTGGTCCTCCTCACCGGCGACCCCTTTGACGCCTTCACCCGAGTGGAGAAGACGATCATCGAGGGCGTGGTCTTCTACGACTCGAACCGGGAGGAGGAGCTCAGGGGTGAGCCGCTGAACGAACTCCCGGCCGTGACCCGCGATCGCTACATGGCCGAGGCGGATGCCACTTCGGTGACCGTCAGCGTGGCCGGTTCCGTGGATGTGGCCGAGCTGGAGCCCCTCCACCCCGAGGCCGAAGTGGTGGCCCTGGTGGGGGCCACCCTGCACCCGGTGACGGGGGCCTCCATCGAGGACGGGGTCATTGTCCTCCAGGGGGGCTACATCCAGGCCATGGGCTCCCGGGCCCAGGTGTCCATCCCCTCCGGCGCGCGGGAGGTGGACGTGTCGGGCCGTCAGGTCTGGCCCGGGATGATCGATCCCCTCACCCACCTGGGTCTCTTCGAGTTCGGTG
>REBX01000139.1 GCA_007692505.1 Gemmatimonadales bacterium
CCATGTGGACCTTGGTCGCCATTCGTCGTCGCCTTGTTCGCCGTTCGGGATGGACCGGGACACCGGCAGGAGTGCCCGGTGCACGAGTCCGGGATCAGTTCCGGTAGAGTACCCGGTTGCAGGCCCGAACCACACGGGCCGCATCGGGCTTCGCCTGCTGTTCCAGCTTCTTCGTGTAGGGCATGGGCACATCGGCCTGGGTGACGCGGAGGACGGGCGCGTCCAGCCAGTCGAAGGCCTCCTCCTGGATGGTGGCGACAATCTGCGCCCCCACCCCGGCGTAGGGCCAGCCTTCCTCGAGGTAGACGGCGCGGTTCGTCTTGTGGACCGTCCGAAGGATCGCCTCCACGTCCAGCGGGCGGAGAGAACGGAGGTCCAGCACATCGGCCTCGATTCCGTCCTTCTCCAGCTTCTTGGCCGCCTGGAGGGCCACATGGACCATCTTCCCGTGGGTGATGATGGAGACGTCCGAGCCCTTCCGCTTCAGGTCCGCCACCCCCAGGGGGATGACAAAGTCACCCTCGTCGGGATCGGGCACCTCGCCCTTCAGGTTGTAGAGGAGCTCGCCCTCCATGAAGGCCACCGGGTCCTCATCCCGGATGGAGGCCTTGAGGAGACCCTTGGCATCGGCGGGGGTGGCCGGCGTCACCAGCTTCATCCCCGGTGCGTGCACGTACCAAACCTCGCACGCCTGCGAATGTTGGGCCGAGAGCTGGAGCGCCGCCCCGGTGGGGCCCCGGAAGACCATGGGAGCCCCCACCTGTCCACCGGACATGTAGAGGAGCTTCGCGGCGGAGTTCAGGACCTGGTCCAGCGCCAGGATGGAGAAGTTGAAGGTCATGAACTCGATGACCGGCCGGAGCCCCGCCATGGCAGCTCCCACCCCCAAGCCGGCAAAGCCCAGCTCGGCGATGGGAGAGTCCACGACCCTCCGGTCCCCGAAGCGCTCCAGGAGTCCCTTGGAAACCTTGTAGGCCCCATCGTACTCGGCCACTTCCTCGCCCATGAGGAAGACCCGGTCGTCCCGCTCCATCTCCTCGGCCAGCGCCTGGTTCAGCGCCTCCCGGTACGTGATCGTCGCCATGGGTCAGTCCTCCTCCCGGTCGCGGCCATCGAAGTAGAGGCGGCCGTGCTCGTTTTCCTCGGCATAGACATGGGTGTAGAGCTCCGAAGGGTCGGGGTCGGGCTGCTCCTCCGCCCAGTCCGCCGCCTCCTGCGCCCGCGCCCGGGCCTCCTTGTCCAGCTCCTCCAGCTCCTCCTCGGTGAGGAGTTCCGCCTCCATGAGACGATCCCGGAGGACCCCGATGGGATCCTGCTCCTTCTTCCGGCTCTCCACCTCCTCGGTGGACCGGTACGTGCCCGAGACCGGGTCCGACATGGAGTGGCCCTTGAACCGATAGGTGCGGGCATCCACGTACTGAGGCCCGGCACCGCCTCGGACCTCCTCCACCAGGTCCTCCATGAAGGCATGGGTCCGGACGATGTCCTGGGCGTCCACATGATGCGCCCGGACGCCCAGACCCCGGGCTCGGTCCACCACCGGCAGCGCACTGACCCGGCTGAAGGCGGTTCCCATCCCGTACTCGTTGTTCTCCACCACGAAGATCACGGGGAGCTTCCAGATGGCCGCCATGTTGAGGGCCTCGTGGAAGGCTCCCTGGTTCACGGCGGCGTCGCCCATGAAGC
Source organism: Gemmatimonadales bacterium (assembly GCA_007692505.1). Lineage (GTDB taxonomy): Bacteria > Gemmatimonadota > Gemmatimonadetes > Longimicrobiales > Gaopeijiaceae > REBX01. The sequence goes on from REBX01000139.1 coordinate 1,687, forward strand.
AGACGCAGACCCGGTCCTCCTCCCGGTAGCGGATGGCAAAGCCCATCCCGGCAGCCAGGGGGACCTGGGCGCCCACGATGCCATGCCCGCCCATGAACCCCTTCTCCACGTCGAAGATGTGCATGGAGCCTCCCTTCCCCCGGGAGGTCCCCGTGTCCCGACCGTAGAGTTCGGCCATGACCGCCCCGGGGTCGGCGCCCTTGGCCAACCCCTGGGTGTGGTCCCGGTAGGCCGTGATCACGTAGTCGTCCTCCCTAAGGGGGCCGATCATCCCCAGCGCCACCGCCTCCTGTCCGATGTGGAGGTGGCAGAACCCGCCGATTTTCCCGATGGCGTAGGCCTCCTCCGCCTTCTCCTCGAACCGGCGGTAGAAGAGCATCTCTCCGAGGAAGCGATGGAGCTCCTCCTTCGAATAGCGGTCCAGCTCCACCTGGGGAGCCTCCTGCGGCTCCATGATCTGGTCCTGCTCAGCCGTTTCAGCCATTCCGCATCATCCGTTCGTCGAGCCGTGGTTGCCGGGGCGTCCCATCTCGAGCTGAACCAGGTTCAGCCCGGGGACCTCCGCCGGCGCAGGGATGTCCGCCTCCAGGACCTCGCTGATGGCCCCGGGGCCACCGGCCTCCAGGTTCCGGGCCTGGTCCTTCGCGTGGTACGAAGACCGCACCAGGGGGCCCGACTCCACGTGGCGGAAGCCGAACTCATCCTCGCCCACCCGCTTCCAGTCCCCGAACTCCGCAGGGGTGACCCAGCGGGCCACCGGGATGTGGGACTCGGAGGGTCGGAGGTACTGCCCCAGGGTGAGGATGTCCACGGAGGCCTCCCGGAGGTCATTCATGGCCTGCCGGATCTCCTCCTCCCGCTCGCCCATCCCCAGGATGATCCCTGTCTTTGTGAGGATGTCAGGGGCAATCCGCTTCGAGGCGCCCAGGTACGATATGGACCGCCAGTAGCGCCCGCCGGGCCGGACATCGGGGTGGAGGCGATCCACGGTCTCCAGGTTGTGCCCCAGGATGGCCGGGCCCGCATCCAGGACCGTCGCCAGGGCATCCTCGTCGCCCTTGAAGTCGGGGATCAGGACCTCCACCGAGCAATCCGGGAGACGGGCGTGGATCTGCCGGATCGTCTCGGCGTAGATGCCCGCCCCGCCATCGGGGAGCTCGTCCCGGTTGACCGACGTGATCACCACGTGCTCGAGGGCCATGGCCTCACAGGTCTCGGCCACGCGTCTGGGTTCGTCCTCGTCCAGCTCCGTGGGCATGCCGTGGGCCACTGCGCAGTACTTGCATGCACGGGTGCAGACATCGCCCAGGATCATGAAGGTGGCGGTGCCGTCCTCCCAGCACTCGCCGATGTTGGGACAGCCTGCCTCCTCACACACCGTGTGGAGGGACTGGCTCCGCATGAGCTTCTTGAGGCGGCGGTAGTTGCTCCCCCCCGGCGAACGGACCTTGAGCCAGCGGGGCTTCCGGTCGTCCATGGGGACCGTCTCGATCCCCTCGTGGGCGCGAATCCGGGCTGTCCCCTTGGGCTTGACCACCCCGGTGTCCTTCTTCCCCGGGTGGTAGCCGCCGGGAGGCCTGGCGGTGGAACTGGACATCGTGCCTTCCTTTCGTCCGTGGGGCCGCGCCATGTCTTGGCCAGCGCTTCGGGTGCGCGCGTGCGCAGGCCCCGGAAGTGGACGCTTGAGCCGTCGGTGACCGGTGGGGAGGAAGGGGTGGAAAAAAAAGGCTCCCTCGCTGCTGCGGAGAGCCTGCCCCGACCCCGGACCTGCCCCTCGTCCCGGCGGCCGATTCGGTGAATCTGGTGGCAGATCATAGCGGATTCCGGCGTCGAGGGGCAACCGCCCCGCCCCCCCTTCCGGAGGGGTTCAGCCCAGGGGAATCCGCTCCGCCAGGTGATCCACCACGGTGTTGGGGTCGTCGGTCACCAGAACCCGATCCAGGTCGTCGGGAGAGATCTTCCCCCGGGCCATCATGGTGCCCCGGAGCCACTCCATGAGCCCGCCCCAGTACTCGGTCCCGAAGAGGACCACCGGGAAGTTCCGCACCTTCTCCGTCTGGATGAGGGTGAGGGCCTCGAAGAGTTCGTCCATGGTCCCGAACCCGCCGGGGAAGTTCACGAACCCCTGGGAGTACTTCAGGAACATGGTCTTCCGGACGAAGAAGTACCGGAAGTCGATCCCCAGGTCCACATGGGGGTTCATCCCCTGTTCGAAGGGGAGCTCGATGTTGCACCCAACGGAGAGGGCGCCTGCCTCCCTTGCTCCCCGGTTCGCAGCCTCCATCATGCCGGGGCCACCCCCGGTGATGATGCTGAACCCGGCCTCCCCCAGGAGCCGGGCCGTGGTCCGGCAGGCCTGGTAGGCCGGGTCGGAGGGGAGGACCCGGGCGGAGCCGAAGACGGACACCGCCGGGCCCATGGTGGAGAGGCGTTCGAATCCCTCCACGAACTCCCCCATGATCCGGAAGACCCGCCAGGCATCTCCTCCCATCTGGCTGGCCGGAGAGGAACCGGCCTCCCCGGCCCCCCTCAGGAAGCGCTCGTCCTCGGTCTCGTGCTCCCCCCTGGCGCCAGGGGGGGGGCGGTCCGGACGGGCCCCAGGGGCCCGGGTGGGGCGGTGGGAGTCCTCAGCCATCGCCCCCCCCGTCGCCGTCCAGGCCCAGGAGCTCCTCTGCGTCGGCCCGGAGGATGGGCAGGAGGTTCTGATGGTGCTCATAGTCCTCCAGGTCGCGTTCCATTTGCTCGTCCCAGACCTCCAGCATCCGGCCATAGTACTCCCGGGCCTCCTCCTCGCGTCCCATCTCCAGGTGGGCCTCGGCGGCGGCCGAGAGGAGGAGGACGTTCTCGGGATCTTCCTCCAGGCCCTCCAGGGCTGTGGCCAGGGAGGCCTCGAAGTCCAGCGACACCCGCTGCAGGAGAGCCAGGTGGAACAGGCCGTCGGTGTCCAGCGGTCGGGCGAGCTCGTACGCGTCCACTGCCATGGGCACGAAGTTCACGACCTCGGCGGAGTCCTGGACCGAGAGGGCCACGGCCACCCGCTCGAAGAGCCGGTCCGCTGCCTCCCTGGGCGACATGGAAGCGAGGTCCACCGAACCGGTCGGTCCCAGCTGGGTCTGCGGCCCCGCACCCATGGGGGGCTGAGCCTGGCCGGAATCCCCTCCACCGAACATGGGGAAGGCAGCCACCACGATGAGGGCCACCATGAGGACGCCGGACACGGCCCAGGGGAGGGTCGAGCCCCCCTCCGGCCCACCGCTTGAGTCCCGGGCGCTCACCGGGGCCCCGCACTCGCCGCAGAATCGGGCCCCGGGAGGCAGGGTCTCGTCACATCTGGAGCAGTCCATGGAGCGGAACGTGGCGCCGCAGGCCACGCAGAAGGGTCCTTCTCCCTCGGAGCCGCACTGGGTGCAGTGCATGGTACCACCTGTTACTCGGGTTCTCGTTCAGCGTCCGGAAGGCCCGGGGGGGGGGCAGAGCGCCGCCCCGGGCCGGATGAACGCGTCCGGTGTAAGAATTCTCCGGACAAGATAACGGTCTCGGGGGTTTATCTGCATGGTCACCCGGGGCTCCGGCCTCCACGCCCGTGGGTCTCCGTCCGGTCGAGGGGGGCCCGTCCCGAAACCGGCGCCGATTTCCTTCGTAAGGGTGGAGGCCGGCCCCCACCCTGCCCATCACCTCCTCCTCCCTGGCTTCCAGATGCTCGCCCTCCTCCTCGCACTCGGCCTGGGTGCGGCACCGGCTCCTCCCGGCGCCCCTCCGATCCTCGTGCCCGAGGCGGCACTCCCGGACACTTTCCTGGATCCCGGTGCCCGCGAGCTCCATGCCCGGGCTCGGGAAGCCAGAGGTCTTCTTGAGGAGGGGCTCGACGCCTGGGACGCCACCATGTGGGAGCGGGTCCGGGTGGGGCTCGACGGAGAGCTTTTCCGCCGGGGCCGGGGGCTGTTCTTCCAGGAGCGGGTTGCCCGTATCGGTTGGCGGGAGGACGGGGAGCGCCTGGTTCGCTGGGAAGGGGCTCGGCAGGAGGTTCCCGTGGCCGGTTGGTCGGCTGCGGACGACCTGGACGACCTGGACGACCCGGAGGCGGGGGGGTGGCTGGGTCGGCGCCTCCTCTCCGAGACTCCTGCACCCCTCCGGTACGATCCGGGCTCCGACCGGCTCCCGCTATTCGGCGACAATGGCGGCAGCGCCCTGGACCCCCTGGCCGACACCGCCACCCGACACTACCGCTACCGGAGCGGAGACACCCTCCGGCTGCAGCTCCCCGGTGCGGACGCGCCCCTCACGCTTCGCGAGCTCAGGGTCGAGCCCAGACAGCGGGAGTTCCGACTCGTCACGGCCTCCCTCTGGTTCGAGGAGGTCACCGGAGCGCTGGTAAGGGCCATCTACCGTCCCTCACGGCCGTTCGACCTGGCGCTGGATACCAGTGTGCGAGGCCGGGCCCGGCTCCTCGTGCCCCCGTTCACTGCCGAAATCCATGTGGTGTCGGTGGACTACGGGCTCCACGAGCTCCGATGGTGGCTGCCCAGGCGGTTCGTCTTCGACGGAGAGGCTCGCCTCGGGGGGCTTGCTGCGGTCCCGGTGGAGGTGGAGTGGGAACTCTCCGACGTAGTGACGAACGAGCTGGCGGATCTCAGGCTGGACCCCGACTCGCTTCCCCCGGGCTGGCAGGCCCGGGAGAGGATGGCCCCGCGGCCGGTCGCGGACGGGGAGGACCCGGCCCCGGGCGATTCCGTCCGGGTGGGCGTCTGGGTCACGCCCCCGGACCGCGAGCTGCTGGAGCACGGTCGAGTGCAGGGCGCCCGCCCACCCGGCGGAGATGCCTTCACACGGAGTGAGAGGGAGGCCCTGGAGGCCCAGGTCCGGGAGCTGGCCGTGCGTGCCCCGGGTCTGGGGCCACAGCTCTCCTGGGGACTCGGGGAGGGCCTCACCCGGTACAATCGGGTCGAAGGGCTTGCCACCGGGATACAGGCTTCGCTCCCCCTTTCCGGAGGGCGGACGGTGTCGGCCCGGGTCCAGCTGGGATGGGCCGACCCCATCCCCTCTGGCCGGCTGGAGCTCCGGAGCGGCGGCCCGGCTCGGGGCCGCACCTTCTCGGTGTACTCCGGGCTCACGTCCTCCGCCCCGCAGGACAATGCGCTCGGCCTTCCGGCTTCCATTTCCACCGCAGTTCTCGGTGGAGGCCCCTCCCCGTTCCACCGGGCGTCCGGGATCTCGGTTCGCTTCGATGCACGGCCGGGCGCCACGACGCGAACCCGGCTGGAGCTCTCCCTGGAGGACCAACGGGCGGTAGAGAGGAATACGGACACCCACATCCGGCGCCTCTGGAGCGATGGCCGGCGGCTGCCACCGGTACTCCCGCCAGACGAGGGACAGTGGGCCCTCGTCGGGACCCGCACCCGCTGGTACTCCGGACAGGACCCCGACGCGGCCCGAGGCTTCGGGGCCCTCTCCGGACGAGGGGGAGCAGGAAGCTCCCAGTGGGGACAGGCCGAGCTCCGCCTGGGATCGACACTCCCCCTGGGGACCGAGGGTCGGTTCGGGGTCGCCGCCGAGGTCGTCGCCGCAGGGTCCGTTGGTTCCCTGCCCTTCCAGGCACGCCTGTTCCCCGGCGGACCCGACGACTTCCGGGGACTTAGAATCGGGGAGCGCTCCGGAGAGCACATGGGCCTCGCACGCCTGGAACTGGGGTGGGGCCGTCCCGGCGCCCGGGTTGCCGTCTTCGGCGACGCGCTGCGCCTGGGTGGCCAGGGGGCGGATTTCCGGCTGCGTCGTGCCAGCACCCATGAGGGTCCGGACCCGGGGTGGACCCTGGAGCCTGGAGCGACAAGGACCCTGGGCGCCGTGGGCCTGGGTGCCAGCGTCCTCGATGGGTGGGTCCGGACCGACCTGGTCCGAGCCCTGGCCGATGGGGGTAGCTGGAGGTTCCTGGTCTACTTCGACGGTCTATTCTGAGGCAGCTCCTCCAGGAGTGCGCCCCCTGGGCAAGCCATGCCGGCGTCCGCGGTACCTAGCGGCCCGGAGGGGCCATGCCTCACAGCCCGGACGGATCGTCCAGGAACGTCCAACTCAGGCCGAACCGGTCTGACAGCTCCTCGGCGAGGGCACGCACGCCCCAGGTCTCGGTGGCATAGTGCCCGGCGTACAGGACGTTGACCTCCAACTCATGGCTGTCGAGCCACGTGTGGTGCGCCCCCTCGCCCGTGATGAGGGTATCCACTCCCTCCCGGGCGGCCTCCTCGATAAAGGAGGCGCCCCCCCCGGTGACGATCCCTACGCGACGGACCTCCTCCGGTCCGCCGGGGATCAGGTGAACCGGATGCCCGGTCACCGTCTCCACCCATCGGCACCAGGCAGCCCGGTCCCCTGAACGCAAGGGCGCTGCAGGCGGGAGTTCCTCGGGAGGGGTCCAGCCCGGTGCAGACGCCCTGAAGGGGTCCATGGAGGCGACCGGTGCCGAGAATCCGATATCCCGTTCCTTCCAGCTCCCGAAGCGGCGATCCGTCTCCAGCCCGAGGGCCCGGGCCAGGACAGCGCAGTTCCCCAGGACCGGATGGGCATCCAGGGGCAGGTGCGCGCTGTAGAGTCCGATTCCCTCCCGCAGGAGGGGCTCCAGCTTCCGGTACCTCCGCCCGGTGACGGGCCGGGCGGTGTCCCAGAAGAGCCCGTGGTGGACCATGAGGAGGTCGAGGTCCAGATCCAGGGCCCGGCAGATGATCCGCTCCGATGCATCCACGGCGGCACCGACCCTGCAGACCCTCTTGCCTGCGCCAACGGAGACCTGCACGCCGTTTTCCGCCCCGGAGTAGTCCGGCCAGGCATCCACTTCGAGGAGGTCGTCCAAATAACCGAACAGTACGTCGGGTTCCGTTTCTCTCATGGCTCCAAATCCCTGTGGCACAACGGACGAGAATGGGCCTGCCCCTTGTGCACCTCTCGACCGAAGCGGTGTGTGGATAATGTGGACATCTACTCAGGCCAAAACCGGAAGCGTTGCAGTCATTGGGAAAGACCAGCTTTTCCACACCCGTGGACAACTGCGCGGTGTGGAAAACCGGCTCAGGGCGACACCCGTTCCCCGGTGTCGGGACCGTGATCCAGCTGTGGAACCTGCCCCTCCTCGGGAGTGGCTTCCCACTCCGGAGGCGAGGGCAGCTCCACCTCCCCCATGCGGACGTCTCCATCCAGTCGGGCCCCATCCTCCAGTTGGAGCCGCGGGGTCCGGAACTCCCCACGGAGGACGGCGCTGGCCTGCACCTCCAGCCGCGAGGAGGCATGGAGGGTTCCGTCCAGACGGCCGCCCACCACGGCATCCCGGGTGAACAGGTCCCCGTGGATCGAGCCCTCCCGGCCGAGGACGACGGCCTTCCCCGCCCAGACTCGACCGTGAATCTCCCCCTCGACTCTAAGGCTCCCTTCGGTGACCACATCGCCCCGAACCCTCATCCCCGGTCCGACGATGGACAGGACCGGCTCGGGGGTTCCGTTGTCTTGCTTCTTTCCACGCACCATCTGCCATGCTCCTGCGGTCTGGGTCAACTGAGGGGGCGACCGTCCCGGCCGGCGGGGTCGGTGGCCGTGCGGTCAGGGTCGATCCAGGCGGTCGAGGGGGTCCACGGGCGAACCCTCGGCCAGGAGTTCGAAGTGGAGATGGGGAGCCGTGGACTGCCCAGTGGAGCCGGTGAGGCCCAACACCTCTCCCGGGAAGACGCGTTCCCCTTCCCGCACCACCAGGAGGGCTGCGTGGGCGTAGAGAGTCTCCAGGCCCCCTCCGTGGTCCAGGCGCACGAACCACCCGTACACGTCGTCCCAGCCCGCCTCCACCACTGTGCCGCCCCCGGCAGCCCGAAAGTAGGAACCCGCCGGTACCGCCACGTCGATGCCCGGATGGCGTCCGCGCCCGGCATCCCCGGCCAGGAGGGGCTGGGTCAGGAATCCCCGACTTGTCAGGGGCCAGGTCACGGGAGCATCCGTGTCTGCGTCCACGTCCGCCGATGCCCCTTCGCCCCCATGCAGGGGGGGTAGCATGTCGGCTGCATCTCCTCCAGCCATACCGAACAGAGC
>REBX01000192.1 GCA_007692505.1 Gemmatimonadales bacterium
GACGAGCGCACCAGGGCCCGACGGGTCCGGGAGAGTCGGTCCACCATGCGGTTGAAGGCCCCGAACACAGCGCCGAACTCGTCGGTCCGATCGTCGGGGAGGTGGACGCCCATGTTCCCGGAGCCCACCCGCTCCGATGCCACCTGCAGGGTCTGGATGGGACGGGTCAGGGCCCGCCCCACCCCCAGTGCCAGGAGGACGGACAGCCCGGCCCCCACGACGAGGGCGAACCCCAGGAGATCGGCAATCTCCCGCTGCCGGACGGCCAGGGCCCCAGCCTGGAGGGGTGCCGGCGCGGCAAGGACGAAGTCCCCCGGGATCCGGAGGTACGCGACGACGTACTCCCACCCACCCAGCGTGGCCAGCGTCGTGCCGGAAAGGGCGTCTCCCGCCGCGAGGCTGCGGTGGAGCTCTGGTGGCATCCACCCCTCGTAGAGCCCAAGCTCCACCAGTTCCCGGGCCGAGCCCCCCACCAGGCGCCCCGAGTCGTAGAGGAGGAGATCGGACCCAACCCGCGATGCCAGGAGGTCCAGCGCCCCCTCCACGTCGTAGAACCACGAGCCGGCATCCTCCACGGCGCGGATGGCCAGGGCCTCCGCCGTCCGCACCGAAGCACCCGAGAGGGTCTGCCAGGCCAGTGCCCCGAAGAGGACGGTGGGGAGGAGGAAGAAGCCGAAGAGGGCCAGGGTGACCCGCCCCCGGAACGAGGCCAGGGTGGCCAGGAGGCGGCGCGGACCATCGGCCCCACCCACGGAGAGGCGCCGGCCCGACGCCCAGAGGAGGAGGATCAGCCCCGTGCCTGCCAGCAGGAGGAGGACTCCGCGTGCCAGCACCACGAGGCCACCTGCGATCTCCACAAGGTAGTGTCCCTGGTAGACCTGCTCCGGGAACTCCACCAGGAAGTCGGCCTGGCGGCCCCCCGACGTGGGGGTCCAGCGGACCTCGGTCTGCACCGGGTCGGGACGCCCCGAGAGGAGGGGGATGAGCCGGAGGGGGTCGGGCTCCGTGCGGGCCGGCGAGAAGAGGGGGCCCAGGGGCGCATCCACGGCCACCACCCGCCGGGGGGGGACCACGGCGCTCACTGCACCTCCGTCGGCCAGGGGTGCGGCCATGACGTAGTGGGCGTCGGCGGCCTCCTGCCTCCGCACAGCCACTCCCCCTGTGGCCCCGGCCTCCAGGAGAACCTCGATGGGTACGGGGGGTCGGGGACCGGCCACCCCGATGCGGAGCTCCTCATTGGGCCTCCCCGTGGGATCCCACAAGGTGAGCCACAGGGGACGCCCCTCCCGGGCCATCCCGCTGGAGGTCCAGGTGGAGTAGAGGAGGTCCACCGGTTCCCGTCCGGTGAGGGCCAGGCGCTGTGCCTCTTCCCCGGCGCGGAGGAGGAGGAACTCCAGGAAGGGGTCCGACGCCGTCCCCAGCCGTTCTATGCGCTCCTGGGCCCAGGTGGTTCGGGCCTCGATGCGCTCCGACCAGCTCCAGGGCAGGACCAGGGAGGCGGCCACCGCCGACACGGCGACCCACCGGAGGACTCCGATCCGCCAGCGTGGGTCCGGTCCTAGCCCTGCGGCCACCAGGAGGAGGGGTCCGGCCCAGAACACCGCCAGCCAGGGTGGGGTGCCGATGCCCTGCCGGATCACCCACGCCAGGACGGCGGCCATGAGGAGGGCGAGGCCCAGGCCGGCGGCCAGGGGAGGCCACGCCGGCCCGGGGGCCCGCCTCCGGGCGGCCACCAGGGCCGGCGCCAGGGGGAGGCAGGCCAGGAGGAGGACGGTCCCGGTGAACGTGACCCAGAAGGGGTCGGCGGCGGCCAGAAAGTCGGCGGAGGCCGCCGAATCCATGAGGTGGAGGAGCCCCCACAGGGGGAGGACGGCCAGGGCCCCGGCCAGGGGCGGTCCCAGGCGCCGAAGCCGATCCACCGGGAGGTAGGCCAGGAGGAGGATCCCGGCCACTCCCAGGAGGAGGAGGTGGCCCAGGGTGAGGGGCAGCGGACCCGGGAGAAGGAAGTCCTCCGGCGCGAAGAGGCGGGGCCAGGGAAGGAAGGTCCCGAGGGGGAGGAGGACGAGGACGGGGGGCAGGGCGGCTGCGGCCATGGCACGGTGCCCGGGCCGGCCCCGGGCGCTGCGGGCCAGGAGGAACCAGCCGGCCAGCAGGAGGAAGGCTACCACGGCGAGCCAGCGGGTCCGGAGGCGATCTCGGACCACGGCCTCCGAGGCCGGGTCCAGGAGGACCGAGAAGAGGATGTCCCCGTCCCAGGTCAGGTCCCAGACGGATGCGCCCGACTCCCGCTCCGCCCGGGTGATCTCGATCCGGGCCCCCGTCCGCTCCTGGAAGCGGGACACGAAATCCCCCTTCAGGTCCTCAAGGGGAGTGGGAAGGTCGGCCCGGAGGAGGGAGACGGCCATGGCAGTGCCCCGTCCCTCGGGGAGGGGCCGGATCACGTACAGGTAGCCGAAGAGCGCGCTCTCGGCGTAGATGTAGGGGGCCAGCCCCAGCCGGACGCTCCTGGGGACCGGTCCCTGGTGGCTCCCGTCCCACGCCACCGGCTGCCCACCGGGCTCGAAGATGGCCACCGCATCGATAGCCGAGGGCCGGAGGTCCGACGGGAGGGCCTCCACGGGTCCGCCGTCCCAATCCTCCATGTGGCGGACCAGGCGGGAGGCCGAGCGTTCCCCGGCGGCCAGGAGCTCGTCCAGCTCCCGCCCCAGCTCCTCCTCAATCCCGCTCTCCCACCTCTGAGCCCGATCCTCCCAGTCCGCGGACACCCGGTCCAGGTGGGCATCCCCGGCCAGCGCCGCCAGGGCCGCCATCAGGAGGAGTGCCGACGAAGCCAGCATCCCCCGGTGGTGGAGGCCCGAAGCGGGAGCCCCGTCCCGGGCCCCCTGGCCCACCTGCAACTGGAGGGCCAGAGCAACGCCTGCAAGCACCAGGGCTGCCCCGTGCCAGACCCCGCCAAACGCGGCCCACAGCGACACGCACACCAGCCCTGTGGCCAGGAGTGCCAGGCGGAGGATGGGAGGAGGGGTCACCTGACTTGCGTCCGGTTCGAAGACGTTGGAAGATTGCGGTGGTCACCCATGGGCGTTCCGGATGCGCCGGAGTGCTTCACCGGATGACTGCGTCGCGAGGAAAGATGGCCGGAGACCGGGCCCGAGGACAGGACCCCCACTTCCTCCCCCCGGGGGACCCGGGTCCGGCCGGCGAGGGTAGGAGAGGGGACGCCAACCTATTCCCGATCTACCCCGACAGATCCCGAAGCCCGCTTCTCCCCAAGCCCGAGGCCAACATGCGATCCCTCCCGGCCCGCCTGCGCATCCCCCTGGCCGCGCTCCTCCTGCCGATCCTTCTCCTGTGGTCCCCGGCCCCGGCCTCGTCCCTGCAGACCGTGACCCTGGACGAGGGGGCATTCCGAGTCATGGTGGGTGGGAGCGAGGTGGGGACCGAGACCTTCTTCGTCCGCAGGAGTGGCGAGGGCGCCGCCGGGCAGACCATCGCCTACGGAGAGGTCTCCCTGGAGCTCCCCGACGGTCCCCTCCGCCTGGAGCCCGCCGTGCAGGCCTCCGGGTCCGAGATGGGGGTCTCGGCGTACCAGGTCAGGGTCGTGGGGGGCCAGCAGTCCGGCGAGAGCCGATTCGAGCGCGAATCCAATCGTTTTCGCATGACCATGCAGACCGAGATGGGCGAGCGGCAGCGGGAATTCCGGGCCGATGCAGCCACCGTGTTCCTGGACTCCCACGTGGCCCATCAGTACTGGTTCATCGGGAAGCGGATCGCCGATGGCCAGCGGCAGATCCCCGTCATCGCACCCCGGGAGGGCGCGCAGTTCACCCTCACGGTAGACGATGCCGAATCGGACCCCGTCACCATCGATGGCAACCAGGTCCCGGCGAACCGCTACCGCCTCACCGGCCAGGGCGGGGAGCGGATGGTGTGGCTGGACGACGAGGGACGAGTCCTCCGCGTCCGCATCGCCGACCTGGACTACGAGGCCATCCGCACCGCCCGGCCCTGACCCTTCCTTCGGGAACCGGGAGGGGCGCGGACCCAGCCCCTGAAGAAAACTCCGTGGCAGTTCCGTAGGGCAGTCGAGCAAGGGGACGGACGCCGCCCCCCTCCCGGAGTCCAAAACCGGATTCCGCCACAAGGCCGTTCGAAGAAGTACGGGGACCACCGGGAAGGGGTCCTGGCGCCCTGTACCTCTCCGAACAGCTCTCCAGCTCGAGTCCACGCACCTCACGGAAGCGGAAGCGGAGCATGTCCGGAACCAGGAAAATCCTCGTGGCCGTCCTCGTCGTCCTCCTCCTGGGGGGCGCCGGTGTCCTCACCGTTGTGAACGCCGGGGAGCGGGGCGCCGAAGTGCGGGTCTCGGAGGTCAGGGAGCGCGACCTCGTCTCCACCATCACCGCCACCGGGAACGTCCGGGCTCGCCGGAAGGTGAACATCTCCTCCGACGTCATGGGCCGGGTCATCGAGCTCAACGTGGAAGAGGGCGACGAGGTGGAGGCGGGCTCGGTCCTCCTCCGCATCGACCCGTCCCAGACGGAGGCCGCCGTATCCCGGGCCCGCGCCCAGCTGGCCCAGGCCCGCGCCCAGACGGCTCAGCAGCGGGCCTCCCTGGTGCAGGCCGAGCGGGAGGCAAACCGCATCCGTGCCCTGAGGGACCGGGGCGACGACCTGGTGAGCACCCAGGCCGTGGAGGAGGCCGAGACCCAGGTGGAGGTCCAGCAGGCCCTCCTGGAATCGGCTGAGCACGGGGTGGACCAGGCCCAGGCGAGCCTGGCCGAGGTGGAGGACCAGCTCTCCCGTACCACGATCATCGCGCCCATCTCGGGCCGGGTCACCCGGCTGAACATCGAGACCGGCGAAACCGTGGTGGTGGGAACCACGAACACCCCCGGCAGCCTCCTCCTCACCATCAGCGACCTCTCGGTGGTGGAGGCCGTCATGGCCGTGGACGAGACCGACCTTCCCCGGATCACCCTGGGCGACTCGGCCACCGTGGAGCTGGACGCCTTCCCCCGCCGCACCTTCGCAGCCCGCGTGGCGAAGATCGGGAACTCGGCCATCCAGGAGCAGACCCCGGGCTCCAGCCAGGGGGCCGTGGACTACGAGGTCATCCTCACCCTCCTGGACCCCCCGGAGGCCCTCCGGCCCGACCTCTCCGCCGTGGCCGACATCATCGTGGAACGCCGGGAGGGCGTCCTCTCGGTACCCATCATCTCCGTCACCACCCGCCCCCCCGAGGATGCCGACGAGAACGACGACGACGAGGAGGTGGAGGGTGTCTTCCTCCTGAGCGACGGCACGGCCCGGTGGCAGGAGGTGGAGCTGGGGATCACCGGCCGGGACTACTTCGAGATCGTCTCCGGACTCCAGGTGGGCGACTCGGTGGTGAGCGGGCCCTTCGCCCGGATCCGCAGCCTGTCCGACGGCGACGCGGTCCGAGTGCTGGACGGCGGTTCCTCCTCCGGCTCGCGGTGAGCGGGAGCGCTCCGTGCAGTTTCGCGAAGGCATCCGTCTCGCCCTCCTCCAGATCCGTCAGGAGCGGCTGAAGAGCGCGTTCAGCGTCCTGGGCGTGGTCATCGGGGTCATGTTCCTGGTGGTGGTGGTCAGCGTGGTGGAGGGGATGGACCGCTACATCTCCGAGGACTTCTCCGAGCAGGTCTTCGGGGTGAACACGATCCAGGTCCGGCGCTTCCCCTCCGTCCAGATCACGGGCGACGCGGCCCAGTGGCGGGAGTGGACCCGGAGGCCCCGCCCCACCATGGAGGAGGCGGACCGCATCCGGGAGTCCCTCACCGTCCCGGCCCGCGTGGGCGTCTCGTCGTCCGCCACCCGCGACCTCCGGACCCCCGCCGGCCGGCGCGCCGAGAACGTGCAGGTGAACGCCATCTCCCAGGAGATGCTCGCCATCCGGAACCTGGGCATCGCCGACGGCCGCCCCTTCTCCGGGCAGGAGGTGGAGCGGGGGGTCCAGGTGGCCATCCTGGGCTCGGCCGTGGCCGAAGCCCTCTTCGAGGACGAGTCCCCCCTGGAGAGCCAGGTCCGGCTCGGCGGGCAGCCCTTCCGCGTGGTGGGGATCCTCGAGGAGCAGGGGGCCCTCCTGGGGATGTCCCTGGACAACCTGGTCCTCATCCCCGTCACCACCCGGGCTGGGCAGATTTACACGGACCGCCGGGGTGCGGTGGGGCAGATGGTCATCCAGGTCCTGAACCCCGCCGACCTCCGCACGGCCCAGATGGATGCCGAGGCCGCCCTCCGGGTGGCACGGCAGCTCCGCCCTGGCGAGGCCAACGACTTCGTCCTGGAAACGGCCGAGGAGTCGCTGGAGTTCTGGGACCGGATCTCCACCATCCTCTTCATTGCCCTCCCCGGACTCGTGGGCATCTCCCTGGTGGTGGGGGGCATCGTCATCATGAACATCATGCTGGTCTCCGTCATGGAGCGAACCCGTGAGATCGGGGTCCGGAAGGCCCTGGGCGCCCAGCGGAAGGACATCATCTCCCAGTTCCTGGTGGAGGCAGCCACCCTCTCCGGCGTGGGGGCCGTAGTGGGGGTGGGGGTCGGAGTGGGGCTCACCACCCTGGTCCGGGTCGCCACCCCCCTCCCTGCCGCCGTGGCCCCCCACTGGATCGCCCTGGGGGTGACCCTGGGGGTGAGCGTGGGCATAGTGGCCGGCGTCTACCCGGCCCTCAGCGCCTCCCGCCTGGACCCGGTGGAGGCCCTCCGCCGTGAATAGCTTCCGGAAGGCCGCCCGCTGGTTCCACGGCCTCAAGGAGGGCGTCCGCATCGCACTGGACTCGGTGGGCGCCAACCCCTTCCGCTCCGGCCTCACCATCCTGGGTATCGCCATCGGCGTTGCCGTGGTGGTCATCATGGCCGCCATGATCACGGGCATCCGGAGCTCGGTGGCCGAAGGGATCGAGTCGGCGGGCCCCCGGAACTTCTTCGTCACCCGCTTCGACATCACCGATATCCGGCTGGTGAACGACGGCTCCGCACCGGACTGGCTCCGCCGCCCCCCGGTCACCGTGGAGGAGACCCGCCGCGCCGCCGCCCTCCCCGCCGTCCGCACCGCCGCCATCAGCTTCCCCCTGCAGGACCCGGGGGCCGAGGGCGGCATCACCCTGACCCGGGGCACCACCCGCATCGCCGGCATTGCCGGCTCCGCCGAGTCCGACACCTGGATGGACTACCAGGACGTGGAGTTCGTCGCCGGCCGGAACTTCACCTCCTTCGACGTGGCGGAGGCCAGCCCCGTGGTGGTGATCTCGGAGCCCCTGGCCCGGGACCTCTTCGGGGAAGACCCCTCCCGGGCGTTGGGCGAGCGGGTCCGGGCCCGGGCCGGGAACGGCTCCCCCCTCCCCCTCTCCGTGGTGGGGATCTTCCAGATGGCCCCCAATCTCTTCCAGGAGGCCAGCGGCCACATGGCCGTCATCCCCTACTCTACCGGCCTCCGGCGCCTGGGCATCGACGACGAATGGGGACAGATGATCGTGGTCCCCCGGGACGAGGTGGACCAGGCCATCGCCGAGGACCAGGTCATCGCCCTCCTGAGGAGCATGCGGGGCCTCCAGCCCGCCCAGGACAACGACTTCTCCATCCTCCGCTCCACCCAGCTCCTGGAGTTCTTCGACCAGTTCACCGGGGTCTTCTTCATCGTCATGCTGGCCCTGTCCTCGGTGGGACTCCTGGTGGGTGGGGTGGGCGTGGTGGGGATCATGCTCATCTCCGTCACCGAGCGCACCCGGGAGATCGGGATCCGGAAGGCCCTGGGCGCCACCCGCATCGAGATCCTCTGGCAGTTCCTGGTGGAGGCGGGGATGCTCACCCTCCTGGGGGGCGCGCTGGGCCTCATGCTGGGAGGCGGTCTGGCGGGCCTCGTGGCGCTGGCCACGCCCATTCCCGCATCCATCCCCCTCTGGGCCATCGTGGCAGCTCTGGGGATGGCTGCGCTCACCGGGATGCTCTTCGGGCTCATCCCGGCAGCCCGCGCGGCCCGGATGGATCCGGTGGAGGCGTTCCGGTACGAGTGACGGGCTCGCCCCTTTCGGGTCCCGTGCCGGGCAGCGAGAATGTGGTGCCGCCTGCCGGCTGCCCCCTCACCCCCATGCCCATGACCGCACTGCCCCTCCCCGTCCCCCGCGACCTGGATCGTCCCCCCCTGGACGTCCTCGCCGTCTTCGCCCACCCCGACGATGCCGAGCTCATCTGCGGGGGGGCACTGGCCGCCGGGGTGGACGCAGGCCAGCAGGTGGGCATCCTGGACCTGACCCGGGGCGAGACCGGGAGCCGGGGCACCCCGGAGATCCGGGCCCGAGAGGCGATGGACGCAGCGGAGATCCTGGGGGTGGAGGGCCGCTGGACCTCGGGGCTGCCCGACGGGGCACTGGAGGACAGCCCGGAGGCCCGGATCCACCTGGCCCGGCACCTCCGGATCCTCCGCCCGGGACTCGTGGTCACCCACTGGCGCACGAGTAGACATCCCGACCACCGGGCGGCCTCCACCCTGGTGGACTCGGCCTCCTTCATGGCCGGCCTGAAGAACCTCCCGGTGGAGGACGCCCCGCCCTATCGACCCCGGACCGTGGCCCGGGCCACCCTCTTCCGGGACGACGCGCCGGCGCCGGACGTCATCGTGGACGTGGGCTCGGTCCTGGACCGGCGGACCGCCGCCGTCGCTGCCTTCCGGTCCCAGTTCGAGGGTGCACCGGCCGCCGGAGAGGTGCGGGGGGGAGGGCCGGAGCGCCCCCTGGAGGAACAGGTTCGCCACCACCTGGCCCGGGAGGGGAGCCGGATCGGTGTGGCCTGGGGGGAGCCCTACGTGACGGAGCATCCCCTGGCCATCCCCCACCTGGGTGCCCTGGACGTGCCCACCTACTGACCCGAACAGCGCACCGAGAGGAGGAGCCGGCGCCAGCTCGGCGTCTCGGGGCCCGAAACCCGTTCTGCCCGGGCCCGGGCGTGCCCGCCGGCCAGGAGCCAGGGGGCGAGCCACCGGCCGATCTCGGTGGGGAGGCGACCCACGGGCTCACCGGACCGCCGGTGCACCCAGACCTCCGGATTCGAGCCCACCGGCGGGTCGGGGATGAGGAGGAGATCGTCGCCGGTGCGGACGTGGTCCAGCACCTTTTCCCGCTCTCCGAACACCGTGCCGTGGACGGTGGCCCTGAAGGTCCGGGGCCGGTCCTCGGGCAGGGGCGGGAGGGGGCGACGCTCACCGCCTACCCTGGGCGACAGGTCGTGTGAATCGGAGGGGCCATCGGGGCCTCGGGGGCTCATTCACATCCTTCGACTAAGTTAGTGTAGTTTCGCGCGATTCCCTTGGCATTCGACAGCCACTGCATCCACTCTGGCCGCGTTGCACCTCGCTGGGAAGCGCCCTGCTCCTACTCGTCGGTGCACCTTGCCAGAGCGGCACATCGTCCGTGTCGGTGCCGAGCAGGACTTGGGCGAGACTACATTATAGATTCCCGCGCAGATCGCAGCCGGGTCGGTGGGGGCGGAACGACCGCCACGCCCCCCCGGCGGGCCCCCCCCCCCCCGCGGCCGCGTGGCGCCCCCCCCCCCCCCCC
>REBX01000175.1 GCA_007692505.1 Gemmatimonadales bacterium
GTTCCCGTCTGCATCGGTCACGGCGGAGCGGAGGGGGTCGGTGGGGCCGGCGGGATCGTCGGGGTCGGGGGGGTCGGCGGGGTCGGCGGCGCGGATGGAGTCGGGGAGCGGGTGGAGCTCCACCACGGCCCCGGGAAGCGCCCGGTCCCCCTGCAGGAGAACCCGGCCCCGGAGCTCGGGGTCGTCCTCTCCGGCGTCCTGCATTTGCGCGGCCAGGAGGAGGGTGGGAAGAACCAGGAGGGCCAGAAAGGCAAGGGGGAGCGGGAGCGCCAGGGGGGAGCCGGCATCGGGGGCGACGCGGGCTGAGCGACTGACGCGCAGGACGGGAGCGACCGGGCAGGTCATTGCCGGGCCTCCGGGACCTGGAGACGGACCCCGTCCGAGAGGGGGTCCGCCTGGATGCCCTCGCCGAGCTGGAAGCTGCCCCCGGACCACCGGACCAGGAGCCTGGACCCGCTCCGGACCAGGACCTCGCCGGGGCCCGAGGCGATCCGGATCACCAGGTCTGCGGGATCCCCCCCGGTGGGCTCGGAAGGGGGCTCGGGCAGGAGGGCTCCCGGCACGGTGACCCGGCCGGCCCCGGTACGGAACCCGGTCTGTGCCCACGACTCCACCTCCACCCCGGCCCCCTCCCCGGAGCGGAGCTCCACGGTGCGGCCCTCGGGCCAGCCGTCCAGCTCCACCTCCAGGCGCCCGTCGCGGTACCCCAGGGCCAGCCCGGCGCGGGGCAGGCCCGCCTCCGTGGCGGTGGGCTCCAGGGTCCGGACCTCGCGGTCCCCGGAATCGTCCCAGAGGAAGCCCCTGAGGGGGGAGCCCGGAAGGGCGGCTGCGGCGCCCGCGGCCAGGAGGACCAGGACTGCGGCGGCGGCCACTCCCCTGCGGGATGCACCGGGCCGACGGCTGGCCAGCCGTCGGCGGCGCACGTTCCACCGGGCCTGGTCCACGCCGGCTTCGGGGGCGGGGCGGTCCAGGACGGCCAGTGCCCGGGTGGTGGACCGGGCTCGATCCCCCAGGTCCTCCACCACGACGCGGCACGAGGAGCAGAGCTCCAGGTGGACGCCCACCTCCCGGGCACGGGCGGGCTCCAGCTCGCCGTCGATCCAGGCCTGGAGGTCCCCCTCGTCGGGATGGTCCTCCGGCTCCGGTTCGGGCGGCGAGGCGTCGTCGGGGCGGGACGTGGGCTCGTCCCCGGACTCGTCGAAGGGCAGCTCGTGCTGGGTCATGTGTCCACCGGGGCCGTGAGTTCGCGTTCGAGACGACGACGCGACCGGGCCAGGAGGGTCCCCACCGAGGCCACCTCCACTCCGGCGACCCGGGCCAACTCCCTGTAGCTCAGGCCCTCCTCCCGGAGGAGGAGGAGGGTGCGGTCCCGCTCATCCAGCCGGGCCAGCGCCTCCCTCACCACCTGGCGGCGCTCCTCCCGCTCCAGCTCCTCCGCCGGGTCGGGTCCGGGCGCCGGGCCCGGGAGCCCGTCGCTCCCCCTCGACTCCAGGAGCCGGAGCCGATTGGACCGGACTCGGGCCCGGTCCCGGAGGAGGTGGGTCGCCACCTTGAAGAGCCAGCTCCGGACCCCGGCGTCCCCTCCCTTCACCTCCCGGTCCAGGAGGCGCACGAAGGCCTCCTGGGCCGTGTCCTCGGCCAGGTCCCGATCTGCCGTCATCCGCATGCAGTAGCGGCGAAGCTTCGGGTAGACGTCGTCGAAGAGGGCGTCGAAGTCCAAGGGTTCCCGATGGGGGGTCCGCAGGGGACCGGGTTCGGCAGGGGACCGGAGGCCGCCCCCTCCCCGGAGGAAGGCGGCGACCCCTCGGTCGCGTCGTCATTCATCTGAACGAGCGAGGCCGGCAGGATGTGACACCCCGAGGTTCAGTGCCTCCCGATCCCGGCGCCCGGCTCCGGCAGGGCCGGCTCGTCCTGCCAGTAGAACGGGCCCACGGGACGGGGCTCGGGGTGGATCTCCTCCAGGGTGTCCCCGTCGTGGAGCCTCCCGTTCAGCATGACGTGGCGCACCGTGTTCGTGTTTCTGAGGTCCTCCAGGGGGTTCCCCTCCAGGATGACCAGGTCCGCCAGCTTCCCCGGCTCCAGGGAGCCCAGGTCCCCGTCCAGCCCCAGGGAGGTGGCCCCCAGGATCGTGGCCACCCTCAGGGCGTCATGGGCGTCGATGTTCCCGGCCCCGGTGGCCCAGAGCTCCCAGTGGTACCCCAGTCCCTGGAGCTGCCCGTGGCTCCCCACCCCGGCCCGACCGCCGGCCCGCACCACCTGGCCCACGAAGTCGCTGACGAGGTCCATGGTGTGGATCTCCGGATGGAACCACCCGCTGGGCCCCGGCCCCGTCCCCGGGCGCCGCAGGGCCTTCTGGTGGATCTCCTCGAAGGGGGTGAAGCTCCTCAGCTTCCGGTCGCCCAGCACGTCCTCGGTGGCGAAGAAGTGGTTCTCCGCCCAGGGCCCCCCGTACGTGACCAGGATGGTGGGGGTGTACGCCATGGTGGAGCGGGCCACGAGCTGCGCCACGTCATCGAAGAGGGGGAAGGCCGGCATGTTGTGCTCCATCCCCGAGTAGCCGTCCAGCCCCATGGTCATGTTCAGCATGAGGTCCAGGGAGCCCTCGGTGGTGGGCATGAGCTCCAGTTCACGGGCCGCCTCGATGATCCACTGGCGGACCTGGCGGTTCCCCGCTCCGTACATCTTGATGGTGTGGGTGTCGTAGAACTCCGCATACCGGGTGAGGACGTCCCGGGCCTCGTCGAGGTTCCGGATCCCCTCCCCGGAAAAGACACCGGGGCCGGTGGAGTAGATCCGGGGGCCCAGGGTGCGGCCGGCCCGGACCATGTCCTCGTAGGTGAGCACATCGGTGGAGCCCGTCTGCGGGTCCCGGGTGGTGGTCACCCCGTACGCCAGGTTCGCTGCATAGGACCAGGGCTGGTCCCGATGGACGTTGAAGGGCGCCCGCAGGTGGGCATGGGTGTCCACGAAACCCGGTACGATGGTATGGCCCGCCACGTCCAGGACCCGGGCGTCGTCCGGCACGTCCAGGGTGCCCACTGCGCCCACGGCGGCGATTCGGTTGTCCGTGACCAGGAGGTCTCCCTCCTCCAGGACCTCGTCACCGTTCATGGTGATGATCCGGGCCCCGCTGAGGAGGATGTTCCCCCGGGGGATGTCCCGCTCCACCTCCACCTGGACCCGGAACTCCCGCGGTCGGTACTCGTCGCTCCCCCGTGCCCTGGGGGTGTCGTCGACCCCCTCCTCCTCGTCGGCGTCGGGATCGGGGTCCGCCGGGTCATCGGCGTCGTCGTCGGGCTCCACGTCCCGGGCGGCCCGGACGCTGTCCTCGAAGGCCCGTGCCTCGTCCAGGTCATAGACGCTGTGGGCGTTCCCCAGCGACCAGTGGACCCGCCTGGAATCGCTTCCCCAGACCGGGAACTGCCCACCCACGTCGGTGAGCTGCCGGGCCGGGAAGCTGGCGTTGTCCGGGTTCCCCACGTTGATGGTGGGTCCGTCTCCTCCCACCCGGGGGAGGTGCACCGTGTAGAGCTGCATCCCGATCTGCGCCAGGACCCGCTCCTCGTCGGGGCTCACCATGAGGACGGAGGCCGACGGGGACCCGCCGCCGCCCGGCGCGGAGCGACCGGTCACCCGGAGGTGGGTGCGCTCGTCCGTCCCGTCCCACCGGAAGGAGATGAGGCCCGAGCCACCCCCCGAGGCCCAGATCCGGTCCGGGTCCTCGCTGAAGTGGGGGTTGGAGAAGCCCTGTGCCGGGCGGACCAGGGTGGCCTCCCCTCCCGACGAGGGGATCCAGACCAGCTCCCGGGCGCCGAAGGGGACCCCCTGGCTGATGGCATCCCGGTAGGCCCGAGCCGGCCCGCGGATCGCCACGATGCGCTCCCCGTCGGGGGACCACGCCGGCTGCTGCCAGAACGCCTCCTCCGTGGTGAGCCGCTCCGGGCTCCCTCCCGAGGCCGGGATCCGCCAGAGGTGGCCCCCCTCCTCGAAGTCCCAGTTCACGAAGGCGATGTGCTGCCCGTCCGGCGACCAGACGGGGGCGTGCTGGTTCCCCGGGAGATCCGAAACCTGCTCCGGGGTCCCGCCGTCCAGGTCCGTCACGTAGAGGCGGCCCAGGGCCGAGAAGGCGAGGCGCTCTCCATCGGGCGAGGGGACCCCGTCGCGGATCTGCTTCACCGTGAAGGTGGGGGTGTCCTCGATGGGGTAGTCGAAGTCCACCTCGGGCCCCATGGGCACCTCCACGTGGGCTTCGAACTCGATCTCCCGGGGCGGGTCATCGCCCTCCACCGGCACCTCCCAGAGACGGCCGTCCCAGGTGGCCACCAGGGAGCGGGAGTCCGGGGTGAAGGCCATGGACGGGTAGGCGTCGCGGGAGGCCCGGGACTCCTGGTCGTCGCGCTGCACGGGGTAGGCCAGCCAGCGCTCGTCCCCCGTGTCCAGGTCCCGGATCCTGAGCCCGGTGTGGGCCACGTGGCGGGTGCCGTAGACGAGCCAGCGACCGTCGGGGGATACGGTGGGCCGGAAGGCGCCCCCGTACCGGTTGGACTCGGTCCGGGTCTCGCCGGTGCGGAGGTCCAGGTAGGCCAGCTGGTATTCGCTCATGGCCGAGTTGTAGGTCCATGCCCCCGTCCGCTGGCTGTACCAGACCCGGTCCCCGTCCGGGGTGAAACTGGCCCCCGTGGTCCTCAGGTTGCCCGGGCCGTCCACGATCTGGGTCCCGGTTCCCCCATCCACATGCCACATCCAGAGCTTCCCCTGTCCTCCGCCACCGGCACGGGTGGCCACGATGTACGTGCCGTCGGGAGAGAAGGCGGGCGACTGGTAGCTGTTGTTGTTCCCCCGGGTCACCTGCACGGTGTCCGAGCCGTCCACCGACATCATCCAGAGGTTCTCCCCGCCGGACCGGTCCGAGACGAAGACGACCCGCTCCCCATCGGGAGAGAACCGGGGCATGGCGTCGAAGGCCATCCCCCGGGTGAGGGGCCGGGCCTCGCCCCCATCCAGGGGGACGAGCCAGATGGAGCCCAGGAGGTCGAAGACCACGGTGGACCCGTCGGGGCTCACGTCGGCAGACATCCACGACCCCTGCCGGACCGTCATCCTGAGCAGACGCTCGGGGACCAGGGGCAGGCCCTCGGCAAGCTCCTTCGCCTCGTCGGACTCCGGGTCCAGGGAGACCACCTCCACACCGGTGACGCCCCGGGGGTCGGGGGTGCCGAAGGGGAGCTCCCCGAAGTCCGTGCCCGGCACGGCCCCGGGGTGGGGCGCCGTGGGCGCCGGCGGGGACTGGGCCTCGAGCTGGGGGGCCACCAGGAGGACGGCGGCGAGGGCGAGGGAGATCAGGGATGCGAGGAGTCTGGACATGGGGACCTCGGGGGGGCCGGAGCTTCGATGCCTCCCGGTCCGGGAGCCCGGATCCTCAGAACGGATGGGCCAGCGGGGCCAGGAGGGTGACCATCAGGATCACGAGGATGGTAAGGGGCAGGCCGAGCCGTGCAAAGTCGGCCGCCCCGTACCCCCCGGGTACCCGGACCAGGGCATGGGCCGGCTGGGACACCGGACTGGCCAGCGAGGTGGCGGAGATGGCCAGGGCCAGGAGGAGGGGCTGGGGGGCCACCCCCAACTGGGCTGCGCCGGCCAGGGCCACCGGTGCCAGGAGGACCACCACGGCGGGTCCGGGGAGGAGCTGGGAGGAGACCGCCCCCAGGGTGGTGAGGGCCAGGAGGACGAGCCAGGGCCCGCCGGGCTCGGTGAAGGCCAGGAGGAGGGTGCCCAGCCAGGCACCGGTCCCGGTCTCGTCCAGGGCCACCCCCAGCGCCAGCATCCCGGCCACCAGCACCACCACGGGCCACTCCACCGCCCGGTAGGCCTCGTCGGCGGTGAGGCAGCGGGTGAGGACCAGGAGGATGGCTCCTGCCAGCACCCCCACCGCCACCGGGATCCAGCCCAGGACCACCGGGACCAGGGCGAGGCCCACGCTGCCCAGGGCCAGGGGGGCCCTCCGGGGATCCGCCGGAACGGGCTGGGGGTCGTGGATGAGGATCAGGTCGGCCTCCTCGACCAGGAGGCGGGCGTTCCGACGGGGTCCGTGGAGGAGGAGGGCGTCGCCCAGGCGCAGCTTCAGGTCCCGGAGCCCCTCCCGGATCACCCCACCGTCCCGGAGCACCGCCACCACGTGGAGCCCGAACCGGCGGCGGAAGCCGGCCTGCCGCAGGGTCCGGCCGATGAGGGAGGAGCCCGGGGCGACCAGGGCGTCGGCGAACCCCGCTTCCGGGGACTCCAGGCGGGCCGGGTCCACCGTGACGTCCGTCTCCACCTTGAGGCGCTGGAGTCCGCGGAGGACGGCGAGGTCCTCCGGACTCGTCTTCACCAGGAGGTGGTCGCCGGGCCGGAGGACCGTGGCCGGTGCCGGGAGGAGGACGGGCTCCCCCTCCCGGCGGATGGCCAGCACCAGGAGGCCCAGGGCATCGCCCAGCCGGGTGTCGGAGAGCCTGCGGCCGGCCAGGGCCGAGTCGTCCGTCACCCTGAGGGACCAGAGGCGGTCCTCGAGTCCGAAGTCGCGGACGGCATCCTGGGCGCCGAGGGGCTCCAGGTCGGCCACCGTTCCCGCTGCCTCCAGGGCACGGAGCCGCTCGGGCTGCCCCCGGAGGAGGAGGACGTCGCCGGCGGCCAGCGTCGTGTCCTGCAGGTGGGTGCGCCAGGTGACCTCGTCCCGGACCAGCGAGAGGACCAGGACCTGTTCCCGCTCCCGCAGCCCCAGCTCGGTGGGGGTCCGGCCCTCCATGGCGGAGCCGGCGGGGATCCGGGCCCGGGCCAGGGTGGCACCTCCGGCCTCGAGCCAGTCGGGCTGGAGGTCGGATCCGTCGGAGGCCAGGTGTCGTCGGCCCCGGAGCCGGAGGAACTCGTCGGGCCGTCCCTGCACCAGGAGCTCATCCCCGGATCCCAGGAGGACGGCGGGCCCCGGTGCCAGCCTGCGTCCCCGGGCACCCTCCACCGAGAGGACGTGCACCCCCAGGGCGGGCCCGATGAGGCTCTCCCCCAGGGAGCGCCCGTCCAGGAGCGAGCCGGAGGGAATCCGGAGGCGGAAGAACCGCTGGCCCAGCCCGGCCTCCTGACGGAGGGCGGGGCGCTCCACCCCCCCGGTGGGGGGGGTTCGGTGGGGGAGGAGGCGGGGGGCCAGGACCAGGACGAGGAGGACCCCGGCCCCCAGGATGGGCCCGCCCACGGGGGTGAAGCCGAAGAGCCCGATGGGATCGTGGCCTGCCTCCCGGAGGGCATCGGAGGCCAGGAGGTTCGCCGAGGTGCCGATGAGGGTGGTGAAGCCCCCCAGCTGCGCCCCGATGACCATGGGGAGGAGGAGCCTGGAGGGGGCCGTCCCGGTGCGCTTCGAGAGGGCGAGGACGACCGGGAGCATCATGGCGGCCACGCCCACGTTGTTCATGAACCCGGAGAGAATCCCGGACACCAGGGTCACCGCCAGGATCAGGCGGAGCTCACCGGACCCGGCCCACCCCAGGATCCGCCGCCCCATCCAGTCCGCCACCCCGGCCCGGGAGAGCCCGGCAGAGAGGATGTACATCCCGGCCAGCGCCAGGACGGC
Organism: Gemmatimonadales bacterium; assembly: GCA_007692505.1. Taxonomy (GTDB): domain Bacteria; phylum Gemmatimonadota; class Gemmatimonadetes; order Longimicrobiales; family Gaopeijiaceae; genus REBX01. The sequence goes on from REBX01000175.1 coordinate 7,601, forward strand.
CGGATTGGAGAACCCGGCCAGGACCCGGTCCACCGGGGCCAGGCCCGTGAGGGCCACCACCACCAGCACCAGGAGGGCGATGACGTCCACCCGGAACCGGCCGGTGGCCAGGAGCGCCACCGTGCCCGTCAGGAGTACCAGGGCCCACGCGATCTCGAACGACATGGGAGGAAAGATAGGCGTGTCGTCCACCCCCCGGGACCGGAAGGCGCACGGAAGGACGGGGTGCAGGCTACCAAGACTGTTGCAGTCCGCCTGTTTCCTGTGGCTCGGCTCCACCTCCCCAATTGTTGCGAGCACAGGGTCGCATCAACGTTACAAATCCCCCTGAAGCCCCTGACGACAAGGGGATCCTCCGCCCCTGTGGCCCCGACCCCTATTGACATCCGGATATCGGTACGGATGTTGCAATTGGTGTGGCTGCACTTCGGAAGCCCCTCTCCCGCGGTGCGAACGTCACCTCCTCCGAAAGGATGGGCTCATGGTTGCTCCTCCCCCTTGCGCCGCACCCCTTCCGGACGGGGGCCCGAGGCCCGATCCCAGGGCCGGGTTCACCCTCCTTGAGCTGGTGGTGGTGATGGCCATCCTGGGCCTGGTGGCGGCCATCGGCGCCGCCAACTTCCGAGGCCTTGAGAACCACCTGGGAAACAGCGTTTCCGAGCTGACCAGCTATACCAGCCAGGTGCGCTCACGGGCCCTCACCACGACGTCCGCCTACCGCATCGTCATCCGGTCCGGCACGGTCCTTGGGGCCGAAAGCGCCCGATCGTGCAATTCCAGCGCCGACGAGTGGGAGGAGGACGACCGCCTCACCCTGCGGCTCCGAGGCGAGGTGACCCTCGACGTGGACGGAGATGACGACGGGATCGTCACCTGCTTCAACCCCCGGGGCGTGGGCTCGCTGAGTCCGACCCTGGTCCTCGTCGACACCGATGGCGAGACCCGAACCCTGGAACTGTTCCTGGGAGGTGCACTCGTGGACCGCCGCGACCTGGAGGACGACACGTGACCGCAGAACCCCCTAGCACAGCCCCAGGCCGCCGAAGGGATTCCCGTGCCGGATTCTCCCTGGTGGAGGCCATCGTCGCCCTGGCGGTCCTGGCCGTGATCCTGGGAGCGCTGGTGCCGGCCTTTGCCCAGAACCTGCGAACGAACACCGATTCCGAGAAGCGCACGGCCGCAGTGGCCATCGCCCAGCAGGAGGTGGACAACCTGCGGGCATCCAGCAACTGGCCCTCCTCGGGCACCACACGTCAGGTGCAGTCCGGACAGGGCACCTACGAGACCGTCCTCAACTACCAGCGGTACTGCGATGGAGGCACGTGCTTCGACGGCGCCCGCATCGTCACCGTGGAGGTTCGATTCAATGACCGTACCATTTACGAGGTCGAGACCGTCTTCACCCTCCTGGACGAGGTCGGGGATCAGCCTGATTGAGCTCCTTGTCACCCTGGTGGTGATGGGACTCATCCTGGCCATGGTCTTCCCCATCGTCTTCGGGAGCCGGCAGGCGCTCCAGTCGGACCAGCTGCGGACTGCGGCGAACCAGGGGCTGCGCACCACGGCGGACATCATCGGGAGCGACATCCGGACGGCCGGGGAGCGCTTCCCCCAGTCGTCCGCCCTCCAGCTCCTCCCCATCGAGATCACGCCGGCCTCCGGCGACGAGTCGGCCGAGATCCGACTCCGCCGGAACCTCTGGGACCTCACCCTCCCCCTGTGCCAGCAGCGGGTCCAGGGGGGAAACAACCGGGTGCGGGTGGCCCGCCCCCAGGGGCAAAACAACAATCAGGGGCCCGGGAACGGATGGAACGACTACCCCCAGTGCTTCCAGACCTACACCGGGGGAGTCCCGGACAACCTCCTCCGCTTCCAGGAGCTCCTGGACGAGATCGGTGAGGACGGCCAGGTCGGAGCCTACTTCCACGACCCGACGCCCGGCGAGACACAGGGCGAGTTCTTCAC
>REBX01000195.1 GCA_007692505.1 Gemmatimonadales bacterium
CCAGGAGGGGGCGGCCCAGGTGGAGGGCCTCCCCCATGAGGGTGAAGCCGGCGCTCGACACCACGCCCCGGGCCGTCCGCAGGTCGTCCACGAAGGTGGCCTCGTCGAAGGGCCGCCAGAGGAGGGAGCCGTCCACCTCGTCGGCCTCCAGGTCCCGGCGGAGCCCGTAGATCCGGCAGGGGAGGCCCGTGTCCCGGAGGAGGGCGGGGAGGCGGGTGTTCGTGGTGCTCGTCTGGTAGACCAGGAGGTGGTCGCCGTCCTCCGGGACGGCCTCCAGGATCCGGGGGCGAAGGACCGGGGGGTGGAGGGTCGTGCGGGGCCGCGATACCGGGGGCCGGAAGAAGGTGGTGATGTGGTAGTGGAGGGCGCCGGGGACCTTCCTCCGCACCAGCTGCCGGGTCATCTGGAAGTCGGTGCGGTGCCCCTCCAGGATCTCCGGGGGGTGGGTGCACCGGTCGATGACCTGGATGTTGTCCACACTGATCACCGGGAGGCGGTGGCGCCGGGCGAAGAGCTGGCTCCAGCTCTCGAAGTCGCTCACCACCACGTCGGGCTCGAAGCTCCGGGCCACGTCGAAGTAGGCGCGGACGTTGGCGGGCCAGCCCCGGATCGCCCCCCGGGCATTGGCCAGCAGCGTGCGGAAGCGCCGGACCTCGTTGTCCTCGTAGACGATGTTCAGCCCCCAGATCTTCTGGAGCCGCATGCGGTGCCGGAGGGCCTCCTCCAGGTACGCATGGGCCCGGCCCGACACCACCACCAGGACTTCGTGGTGCCGGGTCAGTTCGTCCAGGATGACCCTGGACCGGATGGCGTGCCCCATCCCTTCGCCCACGACGCCGTACAGGATCCGCATGGCGAACTGGTACTCGGGAGGGGGGGTGCAGGTCCGGGGGGGAGTCCCCGCTCCCGGGGCGGTGGGTACCCGTGTCTGCGACCCCGCCGTCGCCCCCTCCTCACCCGCCCCGGGCCGACCTCAGGCGGCGGCGCTGCCTCCGGTGGATTCCAGGCGCTCTGCCGTTTTGTGGGTGTTCTCCACGATGGCGGTGAACATGGTGAAGAGTTCGGCCACCATGTACCAGAAGAAGAGTGAGAGGAACCCGAGCACGGCACCGATGGCCAGGCCGATGGGGAAGACCAGGGCCGCACCCCCCAGACCCAGGAGGAAGGCGCCGGCCCCCCCGCCTGCAGAGGCGACCGTCAGGACCGACGTCGCACTCCAGAGTCCGACCAATGCGGTCCAGGCCAGAAGGAGGCACTCCCCGATGCCCCGGCTCAGGTGGGCCAGGACCGGCAGGATCACGAAGCCCGTGTTCTCCATCTGGTGGATCCGGTTCTTCCGGTAGCCCAGGACCACCACGGCCAGCCAGGTGGTCAGTCCGATGATGGCTGCAGCCAGGAATGCGGTGAGGAAGAATCCGGTCCCCGCGGCGAAGGCGCCCGCCAGCGTGGTCGCGGCCAGGACCGCGGCCCCCAGTACCAGGATGACCTGCAGGAGGAGGAGGACGAAGCCCACGACCTTGCGGATCGTGCTCCCGTCGTCCAGGGATTCGATGAAGCCGATGAGGTGGTCCTTCATGGGTGGAGCCTCCCGTCCGTGGGTGCAGGTATGCATAGGTGCAGGGGGACGACGCCCCCCTTGCCTGTCTGCAACCTCTCCTCCCGCTCCCCCTGCGGACATGGGGCATTTGCCCCCGGGGTGCTTCCCCCGGCCCGGTCCCGGGGTTAGCGTGAGGCCGCCCGTCCCTGCACGACCCGGCAGGGCCCGGCGCCCTCGCACCTGCCACCTCCCGCCCCCCAGCCGTCTCCAGGAATGCCCACCCCCTCCCGCCCCGAGGTGGATCCCCGCCCGGAGGTCGCCGTCCAGACCCCCCTGTCGCCCCTGCGCACCCTGGGGTACGGGCTGGCCATGGGCGTGGCGGACGCCCTGCCCGGGGTCTCGGGGGGCACGGTGGCCCTCCTCCTGGGCTACTACGCCCGCCTCATTGCCGCCATCACGGCCTTCACCCCGCCCCGGGTCCTCACCGTACTCGGGGGATGGCGTCGGGAGGCCCGCCCGGCGGCCCGCCAGGCCCTCCGGGAGCTGGACCTGGTCTTCCTCTTCCTCCTGGGGATCGGGGCGGTGGCCGCCGTGGCCCTGGTGGCCGGCGCCGTCTCCGTCCTGGCCGACACCCACCCGGTGGCCCTCTTCGGGTTCTTCACCGGGCTCATCGCCGCCTCCGCCGTGGCCCTCTACCGGGACCTGAGCCTCCGGGGCGCGGCCCGCCTCCTGGTGGCCGGCGCCGGTGTGGCCCTCGCCCTCCTGGTGGCCAGCGGGGTCCTCCAGCTCCCGGGAAGCGGGCGCACCCTGGTCTTCCTCTCGGGGGTGCTGGCCATCAGCGCCATGATCCTGCCGGGGATCTCGGGCTCCCTCATCCTCATCCTCCTGGGCCAGTACGTCTTCCTCTCGGGCGAGCTCTCCAGCTTCATCGCCGAGACGGGCCGCTGGGTGGCCGGCGAGGGGGCCCTGGCCGACATGCGGGGCCCCGGCATCACGGTGGCCCTCTTCATTGGGGGCGGCCTGGTGGGCCTCATCTCGGTGGCCCGCATCGTCCGGGGCGCCCTGAGCCGCGCACCCGAGCTCACCCTCATCTTCCTGGTGAGCCTGGTGGCGGGCTCCATCCCGGCGCCCCTCCTGAACATCCGGGACACGGTGGAGGTCACCGGGGGCGTGGTCCTGGAGACCGCCGTGTGGACCGGGGTGGGCGCGCTCCTCCTCCTGGTCATGGATCGCCTGGCCGGGGGCTTCTCGGCCCGCTGACCCCCGCCCGTCGCGCCCTCCGGCAACGGGCTCCGGCGGTTTGACGCAGGGCCCCGGGTCGCCCAATCTGACGGATGCCGGGGTGGACTCCTCCACCCCCGGGCAGCTGCAGGCCGCTCCCCCCGAGTCCGGCTGCCCTGCCTGCCCCGTCCCAGAACCCACCCCCCCCCCGAGGCCTCATGCACCCCTCCCCCACGAACCCGGAGTCGCCCACGTTCCCTGCCGGGCACGCCCCCGACCGCCGGGCCCCCCGGAGCGCCCTCCTCCTCCGCTCTCCCCTCCTCCTCCTTGCCCTCCTCCTCCTTCCGGTCTGGGGATGCGAGGGCGAGCCGGCCCCGGACGCGCCAGCCGAACCGGCTGCCGTCGAGGCCGTCCCCCCTCGGGTGCCGGATGCGGAGGAGCTGCCCGAGACCCGGACCATGGATGGCCCCACCGCCGAGGAGCTGGGGGTGGCCGGTCCGCTGGAGGGGCCTGCGGAGCGGATCCACCGGGCGCGGATCCTCCTGGACACCGATGTCCTCTCGGCCGACAGCATGGCGGGGCGGGCACCGGGGACGGAGGGCGAGGAGCGAGCCGTGCGCTACATCGAGGGACGGATGGCCGGGATGGGGCTCGAGCCCGCCGGGGCGGACGGGAGCTACCGCCTCCCCGTGGAGCTGGTGGTGCTGGAGAAGGACGTGGAGGCCTCGTCGCTGGTCATCGAGGGACCGGACGGGCCCCTGGAGCTGGTGGTGGAGGAGAACGTGACCTTCTGGTCCACCTCGGAGGAGCCGGTGGTGGAGGTGGAGGAGGCGCCCCTGGTCTTCGTGGGCCACGGGGTGCAGGCGCCCGAGTACGACTGGGACGATTTCAAGGACGAGGACCTGTCGGGGGCCATCCTCCTCTTCCTGAACGACGACCCCGACGTGGTGGAGGACGGGGAGGCCCTCTTCGGGGGCGACATCCGGACGTACTACGGCCGCTGGACCTACAAGTTCGAGCAGGCCCAGGCCCGGGGGGCGCTGGGGGCCATCGTGGTCCACACCTTCGAGTCGGCGGCCTACGACTTCAGCGTCATCGGGAACATGGGCGAGCGGCAGATGTGGCAGCGGGACTACCAGCTGGACCTCCTGGCCTGGATGGACTCCACCCAGACCTCCCGGGTGGCCCAGGCCATGGACACGGACGTCCCCGGGCTCTTCCAGATGGCGTCGGACCGGGACTTCCGCCCCGTGGACACCGGGTTCCGGGTGAGCGCGGAGGTGCACACGTCGGTGGACCGGATGGAGGCGCCCAACGTGGCGGGGGTCGTCCGGGGGACGGACCCGGAGCTGGCCGACGAGTACCTGGTCTTCACGGCCCACCACGACCACCTGGGGGTGGATCCGAGCCTGGAGGGGGACACGATCTTCAGCGGGGCGCTGGACAACGCCCTGGGAGTGGCGTCCATCCTCTCGGTGGCGGAGGCCTTCATGGAGGCCGGGCCCCGGCGGTCCGTCATGTTCGTGAGCGTGACCGCCGAGGAGGGGGGGCTCATCGGGAGCGGGCTCTTCGTGGAGTCGCCCCCGGTGCCCCGGGACCGCCTGGTGGCCAACTTCAACGTGGACTCGCCCCAGTCCTACGGGCTCACCCGCGACGTGGCCGCCATCGGGATCGACATGAACACCCTGGGGGAGACCTTTTCGGACGTGGTGGCGAGCTACGGGCTGGAGCCCGCCGGGGACCCGAACCCGGCGGCAGGGTCGTTCTACCGGTCCGACCAGCTGAGCTTTGCCCGGGCCGGGATCCCGGCGCTCTACCTGCAGGCCGGGCGGGACTACGTGGAGGACCTGGGCTTCGATGCCCTGGAGCGGCGGCTGGAGCACTACCACCAGGTCTCGGACCAGATCGCCCCGGAATGGGACCTGAAGGGGGTGGAGCGGGACCTGCGCGTCTTCTTCCAGGTGGCGCTGGAGGTGGCGAATGCCGACGAGCGCCCCCGCTGGAACCCCGGAAACGAATTCGAATCCGCATTCGAGGAACTGTACGGAGGGAGCTGACGTGAGCCGAGTTGCCCTTTTCCTGGTCCCCCTCTTTCTCTTCTTCTTCCTGGCCGCGCCGGTGGATGGGGTGTCAGCCCAGTCCGGGGTGTCAGCCCAGTCCGGGGTGGTGGCTCCGGCCGGGGGCGGGGGTGTGGGCGTGGGCGCGGGCGTGGGCCTGCCTGCCGACGACCCGTCCTCCGCCTACCGGGCCTGGTGGGACTCGGGCTACACCATCATGGACGACGAGGCGGCCCGGTTCCTCAGCGAGGAGGCCGTGGAGGAGATCCGCCGGCTCCGGGAGAACGACCCCGAGCAGGCGGCCATCATCGACGGGATCTACCGGGACGTGCGGGAGGCCACCCGGATCGCGCAGGTGGAGTACCTCGTCGACGAGGAGGCGGGGCGGGCCAACCTGGAGATCCGGCTGGAGGGGCGCGACGGCACGATCCCCGAGGGGCTCCCCGACGCCGCCTCCGCCATCATGGTGCTGGAGGACGGGGAGTGGAGGCTCCAGGCGGAGGGGTTCGACATGGCGCCGCCGGCGGGGACGTGAGGGCGCAGTCGGGCTGAGGGGGGGCGGCGGCGGTCGGGTGAAAGGGGGAATCGGGTCGGGAATCGCGAGGTTTCGTGCAGTGTGCAGGGGGGGCGACCCGCTTCCAGCCCGGAGGCTGTCCCTTCCGGGGCCGGATTCGTCGCCCGGTGGCGTGGGTCCCTCCGGGATGCGTCCGAATGGCATGAAGGTTGCCTAGGAGGGGCGTGGAACCTGGTATCTCCATCGCCCCCACCCCGTGCCCCCCGGCAGATGAACACCCAACCGACTCCCCCAGTCCACAGCCCCGGCTCGGCGACCTCGGCGCCTCGGGCTCGAGGTGGGTTCACCCTGGTGGAGGTCCTGGTGGCCCTCCTCGTCCTCATGGTGTCCGTGCTCGCGCTTGTCCAGCTCCAGTGGGGCTCGCTTCGTGCCAGCACCGATGGCACCCAGGTCACCCTGGTCCAGGTGCAGGCGCTGGACATGGCGGAGCGGGTGTGGCTCGACGTCTCGGACCCGCTGTCCCAGGTGAGCGAGTGGCAGGAGGAGCACGAGGCGAGCCTGCCGGGCTGGACGGGGAGTGTGGAGGCGGATGCTGCGGACCCGCGCCTGGTCCGGATCCGAATCGAGTGGGACGGTCCCTCGTCGTCGGGGGCGACCCGCCACGACCACTGGGTCCGGGTCCCCGGGGTGGCACCATGAGCGCCGTGCGCGGGGGTTCCCTGGGCAACCGGCGCGGTGTCTCGCTGGTGGAGCTCCTGGTGGCCATGGCCGTGGGCCTCCTCCTCCTGGCCGTCGTGGCGCCGGTGACCATGATGGCGAACCGGTCCTCGGAGCAGCAGCGTTCCCAGCAGTCCGTCCAGACGGCGGTGTACGTGGGGGCCGAGATGCTCATGCGGGGGATTCGGGGTGTGGAGGCCATCCGGGCCGGATCCGACGGCGACGAGCTCTTCCTGGAAGGGGGCGAGCTGGAGGAGGTCTGCGGGGCCACGGAATTCGCCATCTGGGTGGTGGACGGAGCCCTCCACTGCGGCCCGGACGTGGGCGATCCGTTGCGGAGGATCATGGGGGAGGTGGAGTCCATCGACCTCTCCTACGGGTTCGACACCCAGGGAGACGGACGGGTGGACACATTCCGGAACTCGGTGGGGGCCTCCGACGAGGACGAGGTCCGCGCCGTGAGGTTCCGGTTCGGGATGAGGGCAGGGGAAGGGCGGGGCGACTTCAGGGCCTCGCCGGAATTCGTGGCCGTGATTCGGAACGCCGTACTGGCAGACTTGCAGATTGGAGGTGGGGGATGAGTGGGCGACCGATGGCTGGCGGAGCGGACGCACTGTGGGCCGGGGCCCGGGGTCGAGAGGGATTCGTGCTGCCCGTCGTGCTCCTGGTGGTCATCCTCATCTTTGCCACGGGCATGGCCATGTCCACGGTGGCCGTGCAGCAGGTCCGGTCGGGTGGAGACTTCCGTACCTCGGTGATGGCCACCCACGCGGCGGAGGGCGGCGCCTCCCGTGTCGTGGACGGCTTCGTCTCGGGCGACTGGGCCTGGCAGGCCGACGGCACCTGGAGCGGCGAGGACCTCCAGCAGGTGTCCACCGAGCTGCCTTGGGAGCGGCCCGAGGAGGCCAACCACGGCGATGCCGCATGGTGGGTGGAGTCCATGGAGTTCGATGGCGATGAGGTCACCTGGGTCGTTCGGGGCGAAGTCCTGCAGACGGGAACGAACCGTGGCCTTCGGGTCACCTTCGAGCGGGGGTCCGGGGGATCGTCCTCCCCCTTCGCCTCGGCGGTGGTGGGGTGCGAGGGCGTCACCCTGAGCGGATCGGGGAGGATCGACTCCTGGGACTCCAGGCAGGGGCTCTACTCGCCGGGGCTGGCTGCGGCCAACGCCCACGTGGGGACGATCACCGGGCAGGGGGACATTGTTCTGAGCGGAAGCTCCCCCATCCTGGGGGATGTGATCTCCATTCGGGACATCGTGGTCCGGGGGAGTTCACAGGTGTCCGGCGACTACCGAGCCATGCGGGACATCGACTTCAGAGGGAATCCCCGCTGCCCGGCCGGGGCAGTGGAGGCGGCGGGGTCCATTCGTACCCCGGGCCCGTGGTGGGAGAACGGCTGCGGTGGGGTGGACTTCGAGGAGGGGGCCGACGTGAACTACACTCCCCCGCCCTGCGACCCCCTGGACGTGGCGAACCTGGTGGCCGACACCATGGCGGCCTACCGTCCGGCGTCGTCGGACTTCGAGAACTGGCCCCATGGGGGTTGGCGGGCAGATCCGGTGACGCTCTCCGGGAACCGGGGCTTCCGGAACAACGTGCGGATCGGGCCTGGCGCTGACCCCCTGGTGGTGGACGCAGGGGCCACGGACGTCCTCTTCGTGGACGGGAACTTCGACCTGAACTCCTCGGCTCACCTCCGATTCTTCAATCCCTCCACGGCGGGATCCCCGCAGCACGTCCGGCTCCTGGTGGACGGAGACGTGAGCATGACCGGGGGAAGCATCCTGGACGTGGACCCCGGGGTGTCGGTGACGATCTACACTACGGGTCGCGTGAACTTCTCCGGGGGGCACTCCCAGGAAATTCGGCCCACCGTGAACATGGGATCGGCCTCCGAGCCCGAGTTCCGCCCCACCCTGGGGGTCTTCGCCTCCACGGATCGGAACAACGGGGTGTCCATTTCCGGGAACTCCCCCCTCTCCGCCGTGGTCTACGCCCCCCGGACCTCTGTCAGCGTGAGCGGCAGCGGCCGCCTCTACGGGGCCGTCGTGGGCGAGACCGTGAGTGTGTCCGGAAACGCGGGCATCCACTATGACGAGGCGCTGGGACTCCTGGGTGGCGCTGCCATCAGCGGTGGAGGCGAGCCCCGGATCCTCCGGTGGGAGGCGGTGCGCTGATCTGCGTCAGAAGGTCAGGGTCGCCGAGTGGGTTTTGGCGAACTTCGCCATGTCGCCGGCCCCTCCCATGCGGGCCCCGTCCATGAGGCGCTCCTCCCGGAGCCCGCGGGCCTCGGCGCAGGGGCGGCAGACCACGACCTCCAGCCCGTGCTCCCGGAGGAAGGCGACGACCTCGCCCACCGGGGGGAGCCCCACCGCCTTCACCTCGTTCAGGTCCAGCTCCCGGTCCGCCAGGTAGGTGGCCTCCTGCATGAGGAAGACCCGGGGCGGCTCTCCGGGGAATTCCCCGGAACTCACCGCGCCCTTGAGGGCGACAAAGGGGAGGGCGGCCAGGTTGGGCTGGTCGGGGCCTCGGGTGCCGATGACGAACATGGGGACTCCTGGGTCGGGGTTGGCGTCCTGCGAGGCCTTTCCATACCGTCGACGGGAGGGCAGTGTGCCAGCGGAGCCGGCGTCGAGGGCAGAGGCTGGCTATCGCCCGTCCCTCGGTACGGGAGTTGCACCCATCACCTCCGGTGGGGCCCGGGTGGCCCTCCCGTCCGACCCGCAGGCCCATGCGTCCCGGAGGGACCACGATGAGCGAGACGATCCTCGAGGCACGGGGCGTCACCCGCACCTACAGGATGGGCGAGGTGGACGTGCACGCCCTTCGGGGGGTGGACTTCCAGCTCCGCCAGAGCGAGTTCCTGGTGCTGGTGGGGGCGTCGGGAAGTGGCAAGTCGACCCTCATGAACATCCTGGGTGGGTTGGATCGTCCCACGAAGGGGACCGTCCACTTCCGGGACCAGGACCTCTCGGGTGCCTCGGACCGGGAACTCACCGAGTTCCGCCGGCGCCACGTGGGCTTCGTCTTCCAGTTCTACAACCTCATGCCCTCCCTCACGGCCCGGGAGAACGTGGCCCTGGTCACGGAGATTGCCCGGGACCCCCTCACCCCCGAGGAGTCGCTGGAGATGGTGGGGCTGGAGCATCGCCTGGACCACTTCCCCTCGCAGCTTTCCGGCGGGGAGCAGCAGCGGGTGGCCGTGGCCCGGGCCATCGCAAAGCGGCCCGAGATCCTCCTCTGCGACGAGCCAACCGGTGCGCTGGACTACCGATCCGGGGTGGTGGTGCTGGAGGTGATCGAGCGGGTGAACCGCGAGCTGGGCACCTCCACGGCTGTGATCACCCACAATGCCCCCATCTCCGACATGGCGAACCGGGTGGTGATCCTCCACGACGGGCAGGTGGACGAGGAGCGGGTGAACGAGGAGCAGACCCCGGCATCC